>JBBSLV010000277.1:0-5617 GCA_038233535.1 Tepidisphaerales bacterium
GCAGATCACATTTTTGGGAAGGGGACACGAATGGCTTTCACCTGGTTCACGCGTCGCTTTGGACGCAAGAGCGCTACGTCGCAATCAAGGCGTCGAAGCGCCGTCGTCGAGACGCTCGAATCGCGCAGGTTGCTCTCGTCCGACCTGAGCGCATCCGAATCGTTGAAGCCGCGGAGAGTCGCGCATGAGCCGAATCGTCGATCACACGATTGCCCTGATGACGCCCGGGCGGCGGGTGGCGTTCAGCGGCGAACTGACCGTCACCAATCCGCAGGACACCTACCGGTTCGAGATCGACAAGCCGCTGGCGATCACGGCCAAGCTGCTGGACCTCGCCGTCGACCTGGACCTTCGGTTGTTCAACGCCGGCGGTGAGCTGGTCCAGGAAAGCGCGAAAAGCGGCGACAAGATCGAGTTCATCTCGCGAACGCTCAAGCCCGGCGTTTATTTTCTTCAGATGCTCCCCGGCGACCACATGGTCGGCGGCTATCGCCTTTCGCTCGGCGCCGCGGGCGTGGCGTCGCCGACGCGCGTGGGCGCGTCATCGCTGGGCGGGAACAGCATGCGTCTCGAATGGCTCGACTCCAGCGACAACGAGACCAGCTTCCGCATCGAGCACGTCATCAACGGCGCGTGGAAAAAAGTCGGCTGGGCGCCACCCGATGCGACGACAATCGTCGTCGATGGATTGACCCCGGCGACCGCGTACCAGTTCCGCGTCCTGGCGCTGAGCGAAAACTCCATCGCCCCGGCGATGAACCTCGCCGCGGCGACCACCGGGTCGCAGGACACCAGCGGGTGGTACAAGATCCACTCCGTCACGTATTCCGGCGTGGGCGAGGCCACATGGAGCATGGTCAGCCAGAACCTGGCGATCAAGCCGGAGTTCCAAGACAAGTTCGTCTATGCCGGCAGTTGGGAGGCGGCGGTGTCGCAGGTGGTCGAGGGGATCGCCAAGGTCAAGAAGACCGACGCGCAGGGGACGATCGTTGAGCACATCTTTCCCCTCGGCGGCGACTTCCGCGTCGGGCGGGCCGGCGTGTTCCACGACAACGAAGATGGCGTTTCCGACCCCGGCGAGATTCCGGACAACGCGCTGCCGGACAACGACAACCTGTTGGTCATCGCGCTGGAGGACAGCTACGGCGCGATCGACCGCGACTACGATGACTTCTACTGGACGCTGAACGTCGAGAAGCGGAAGGTGGACATCGAGCTTGATGGTCTCAAGGAGGAAACCGAGGAGAAGCCGCACGAGGAGGATCCGGGCGCATTCGCGCCGATCAACGACGACTTCGACGAAGGCAACGAGGACGCGTCGGGCAATCCCGTGGCGGACAATCAGCCCGATGCGACCGCGGGCCATCGCATCGTCGCGACCGATGACGATCTGCTCTCCGGCACGATCCGCCTCTGGGGCGACGAGACGCTCGACGGCACGATCCCCAAGGGTATCTGGAGCGTGACGCTGCCGGACGAGGTTAAAGACAAGGTCATAATATGGATCCTGCGGCATGACACCAACGAGTGGGGCCAGGTCGTCAGCGGCATGGAATCGCTGCCGGATTACCTGCCGCAGGTGTACGAGGTCCGGCTGGAAGGGATCGAAGCCAGCGCGGCGTTGCGAGACATCGAAATCGCCGTGGCGATGCGGGAGACCACGGGGAGCAACGCCGAGTCGTCGGACAAGGCGATGGCGACGGTGGTTGGGCTGACGTACGTGGACGCTCGAGCCTTCCAGCCAACCATGCTCGAAAACGGCAATGCTGATTTGGGGAGCAAGAATTTTCGAGCCGGCGATTTTGCCGAAAGCCAAGTGCAGGGTGCCATTACCGACGGGAGCAGCCTCGTCGTCTTCAAAACGAATCTTGACATTCCCGGCGAAACGTTCGACTTCGTGCTTCGCGAGCAGGGGTCGGGTGTTGCCGGAGATCCATGGAAAGTCGGCTCGCTTTCCTCTGCCGGCGGGGCGTTACCGCTGCTTCCTGCCGGCGATGCAGGCATTACGGGGCCGGAGGAGCAGGCTGCGGAGTTGTCAGAAACCGATGGGCTCGCGTACTACAGGCCGCCGAATAATTTCCTCTTGGGGACCGGCATCGTCGAGGCGAAGGCCATCGACGTGGTTGTTACGCGCGACGGCAAGCCGCTGTTCAAGAAGCCGTTCTTGCTCCGACGACCGCCGCTCTTGCTGGTCCACGGACTAACTGGCACCCCAAGCACCTGGCCCGAGGATGTTTGGAAATCCAACGCAACGCCGTTGAACACAGTGATTCGAAAGGTTGACTATTCGGACCGAAACACCAAGGGCTACGAAGACAATTTTCGCAGGCTCAAAGACACCATTGATGGCACCCTGGAAGACTTTCGATCGGGCGAAACCCCGACCTCGTCGATGCTGAACGGCAAGAAGTTCGCCGCCACGCGCGTCGATGTCGCCGGACACAGCATGGGCGGGCTGATCACCAAGTGGTTCATCGCGGATTGGGGAACCGGCACAGTCTTCTCGCGGGGAGAAGGCTATGACTTCTTTGGAACGGCCAAGCTGCCGCAGTATCGCTATCTCCGTGATGACAACTATGGGGCGGGCAGCATTCGTCGATTCTTCAGCCTCGGCAGCCCGTTTCTCGGCTCCCCGCTTGGGAATGTCGCCAAACCGCTGTTGGCCGGGACCGAGGATCGGCTGGTGATCCTTGACGCCGCAGCGCGGGTCAGCGACCGCCTCGCGAATCTGTTGTTCGTCGATGGGAACGTGGAAAACTACAGGCTGCCGTCCGCCATTGCGGATCTGGCCGAGGGCAGCGCCGCGAACATGCAGTTGGCAGCGGCGACATATCCGACGGGACGTAAAGCGGTGCAGTGGCACCCTTTGACCGGAATTGCCGGCGTGGATGGCGCAGTCACAACTGATCTTCTCTTCAATTTGCTCATTAACTTCGTTCTGGAGCGAGACGGCGAGGTGACGACGTTGTCGCCCGATGTCAGTGACTTGGTGGTCCATCGAGACAGCCAGCAGAATGGCACCGGGTTTGGACAGACGTTCGATCATCATATTCATGCCGGCCCAGCCCTTGCGGGATTTCTTCCGGAAGGAGGAAGCGTCGTCATGGCAGATTGGATTGCACAACTGCTGACCAAAGATCCTGCCGTCACCGATTTTCAAACTATCGAGTAGTGTGTTCTTGAATGTGACAAACATGCTGGGAAAAGGCGTCAATGGTGTTGTCGTATCGAGCGTCTTGAGTGTTGCCTTCTTCACAACGCAAGCAGTGAGCAGGGGCAGCGAGATCGTTGGGTCGGTAATTGATGAATCAAGAAAGCCCATGAAAGGGGTGATCGTCCTCCTTTTTAATTCGCGCGAGGACGCAATGGCGGTGACGGGTAGTTACAAGGGTGAACGAACCGATGCTGACGGCCAGTTTCACTTTAGTGGCAAACGGGATGCCGGATCATATTTCGTGGCAATTGATCGGACTGGTTTCGGCGTTAATCGTTCGGAGAAGGAAAGTGTCTTTCGCGATTACGTTTTTCCGCGTGAGCCCGTTGAGATCATTATAAAGCAGGAGGCTAAGCCGAGTAAGGTTGAGTTCATACTCGCCCGCGGCGCGACTATCACCGGTCGCGCGATCACCGCACACGGCGATCCGATTCATCCGGCCATTGTCGGTGTCTCGAACGGATCGAATACGGGCCGCATCGACAAGGAAGGCAAGTTCGTCGTCCGAGGCATTCCCACGGGCAAAGAACAACGGTTGCTGATCACCCCGACCAAGCCGCCGGAGTACATCTACAGCCGCTACGTGGACGTGGATGGCGCGAAGATCACGGCGGGCGCGACGGTGGACGTCGGGGAAATTCGTTTCGATCCAATGCCGGCTCAGTCAAATCTATTGGGAACGATGACCGACGGTGCCGGCGATCCACTGGAGGGACTTCGTATCTATCAACTGCATCATACGACCCTGCCGATTACGCGAGCCCTCATCGTCAAGGAGGGGAAGATCGATCAGAAGATGCTGCCGGGCGAGTACCGGGTGACGGGACGAATCGACGAACGGTTGATCGGCACAATTGTCGTCCCCGCCGAGGGGTCGGCGGAGGTCCGGTTGACTGATCCGCAGGCGAAACCGAATCCAACTGATGACGCAAGCGCAAGATAAATCGTCGGAAAAGTTGCACGGCTCGAAGCGCGTGCGGCTCGGCTATGTGTCTGTCTTGACCGTCATGTGGCTGGCGGTGGTGATGCTGCGCGGGGGCGTGACGGTTTCGCCGGTTTCGTTGCTGGTGGTGGTGGCGCTGACCGGGGCGTGGTTGGCTGCGACGGGCAGCCGTGCGGGGTATCTCGCGTTTTCGATCAGCTCGGTGGTGATGATCCTGTTCATGGTCGTGACGGCGGTCTTCATGCTGGCGCCCGCGATGATGCTGTTCATGGGCGGCAAGAGCTCGGACATGCTCTCCGTTCTCGGCGCTGCGGCCGCGCTGCTGGCGCTGGCGGGTTTTCACGCGGCGGGAATCGCCGTGCTTCGGGGAGTCGTAAAGCCGGCTGGGGCAAATGAAGCGGGGCAGGTGGAAACGCCCGTCTGAAAAAGGGCGAATAAACAGGGACGGGAGCTGTTTATATTCGCCACCGCGTACCAGTTCCGCGTCCTGGCGCGGAGCGACGAGTCGGTCGCCCCGGCGATGAACTTCGCGGCGGCGACCACGGGCTCGACCGACACCAGCGGGTGGTACAAGATCGATTCGCTCACGTTCGACGGCGCGATCGAGGCGGGGTGGACGATGCAGAGCCAGAACCTGGCGATCAAGCCGGAGTTTGTCGGGCAGTGGATTTACGCCGGCAGTTGGGAGGCGGCGGTCACCCAGGCGGTCGAGGGGACGGCGACGATCCGCCGCTACGACGGCACGCTGGCGACGCACGGTTTCCCCACCGCAGGCGATTTCCGCGTGGGGTTGGCCGGGGTCATGCGCGACAACGGCGACACCATCGCCGACGAAGGCGAGATCGCCGGCAACGAGCTGCCGGACGACCCGGTGCGCAAGGTGATCGTCGTCGAGGACAGTTACGGCGACATCGATCGCGATTACGACGATTTCGGCTGGACGTTGCAGACGACGTTCAGCAGCGAGTCGCCGGATTACGGCATCCTCTACTTCAACAATTTTCAAGCCCCGCTGGACGGCGAGTGGACGCCGGCGCGCACGGCCGACGCGGGCAACGGCGAGCTCGTGTTGGGCGAATTCGCCGCCGGCGAGTCGGCGGTGCTGTCGCTGGCGAACCTGCCGGCGCATTCGGCGCTGTCGCTGAGCTATGACCTGTACCTGATCGACAGCGCGGGCGCGGGCGGGAGCGGGTTGTCGGCGGCGCAGGCGCCCTCGGCGTCCTCGCTCGCTTCCGCCGAGCTGCCTCTGCCTTTGCCGCGCACGAAGCCCAGGGGCATCGCCGTCGGCCTCACCGACGGCCCGGACATCTGGACGGGACGCGACGCGCTGGGCAACTTGCTGGACGTCGCGTCGATCGTTCCCGCCGGATCGCCCTGGCCCGCGGGCGTGACCCAGCCGATTCGCGGCCGCTTCGGCAAGGGATCGCTGCCGCGCTTCTCATTCGCCGCGCCCTCCGCCA
>JBBSLV010000278.1:0-5608 GCA_038233535.1 Tepidisphaerales bacterium
ACCGTCCGCATCATCTCCGACATCCTCGAATCCAACGGCTCCTCGTCGATGGCTTCGAGCTGCGCCGGCTGTCTGGCGCTGATGGATGCGGGCGTGCCCATCACGAAGATGGTCGCGGGCATTTCGGTCGGGCTGGTTCAGGAAGGCGAGAAGTATGAATTGCTCACCGACATCATCGGCGAGGAAGATCACTTCGGGGACATGGACTTCAAGGTCTGCGGCACGACCGACGGCATCACCGCCATCCAGTTGGACATCAAGACCGAGGGCATCACGCACAAAATCATCCGCGACACCCTTCACCGCGCCAAAGACGCTCGGCTGAAGATCCTGGACGCCATGCGGCAGACGATCAGCGAGCCGCGCAAGGAGATCAGCAAGTACGCCCCGCGATTGCTCACGATCAAGATCGATCCGGAAAAGATCGGCAAGATCATCGGCCCCGGCGGCAAGAACATCAAAGCCCTCCAGGCCGACACCGGCGCCAATATCGACATCGAGGACGACGGCACGGTGTACATCAGCGCCGTCGACGGCGCCGCGGCCGAACGCTGCCGCGACATCATCGAGGCGATGACCGCCGAGGTGAAGGTCGGCAAGATCTACAACGGCCGCGTCGTGTCCATCAAGGACTTCGGCGCGTTCGTCGAGATCGCTCCGGAAACCGACGGCCTTTGCCACGTGTCGGAACTCTCCGACAAGTACGTCGATCGCGTCACGGACTTCCTGAACCTCGGCGATGAGGTGAAAGTGAAAGTGCTGCTGGTTGATGATCAGGGCCGCATCAAGCTGTCGCGCAAGGCCGCGATGCAGGAGCTGGGCGAGAGCGACCCCGAACCCGTCGGCGCCCCCGCCGGCGGTGAGGGCGGGGAAGGCAATCGCGGCGGCGATGACCGCGGCGGACGCGGAGGCGACCGCGGACCCCGTCGCGACGGCGGCGGCGGTCGCGGTGGTGATCGCGGCCCGCGCCGCGGGTAAGCACGTTCTTCCGGTTGTGCCAATACGACAGACGGCGATCCCTCTGGGATCGCCGTCTTCTTTGCGCTTTGATCGACATCGGTCTACGCCAGCGGCACCACTTTCGACTGGCGAATGGTCTTGTCCCGCGTCAGCAGCGGCACGCCGTGCGCAAGGCTGGTGGCGGCGATGATTTCATCGGCGGGGTCACTGTGGAAATCGAGGTCTCGAAGTCGTCGGCATACTTCAAGGTCCACCGGCCAGATGCGCAAGGTCGCCAGAACCTCGAGAAATTTAGGATCGTCCAGCCCAATTGTGATGCGGCCTCGCTGATGAAGCTTGCTAATCTCCCAAAACACGACGCCGCAAATGCCGCACGGTCCGGTGGTGACCAACAAATCCTCTCGGGCGGTCAACTGCCCGGGTTAAGGAATGCACCACAATGTGGGTATCAAGATTCAGCATCCCACTTGATCCCGGTGGAAAAAATATCGCCTTTGATTTTCATCCTGCCTTTCATGCACCCGATGTAATCGCCGAATGTCTTTTTCTTCTCCACGGCACTCAACTTCGCCACGGGCTTTCCGTGCTTGGTGATGATGATCCCCTCGGCATCAACCGAATCGAGCAGCGCGAGACACTGCTGCTTGAACTTGGAAGCGGCAATCTGTTTCATGCCACCATCGTAGAAATGGACAATTTTATTGTCCACTGCTTCTGTCATGCCTGACCAGCTCGATCACCGCCATCTCCGGTGGAATACCCACCCGCATCGGCAGCACGGTGTGTCCCAGCCCCCGTGAGATAAACACCGGGCACGCCGGTCCCTGCACCAGGCCGCTGGCGTATTTCTGGCCGAATCGCGAGGGGACGACGGGCGTGCCCAGGCCGGGGATGTAGATCTGCCCGCCGTGCGTGTGGCCGCTGAGCATGAGGTCGACGCGGTGGCCGAGGAGGCGCAGCGCCGGGTCTTCCACGACGTCGGGGTTGTGGGACAGCAGCAGGCGCGGCATGTCGGGTGGAACGCCGCCGAGGGCGTCGTCGTAGCGCTGCTCGTCGGTGTACAGGTCACCGACGCCGGCGAAACACAGCCCCTCCGTCGCGTGTTCGACGAGTTGGCGCTGCGGCGTGATGAACAGCCGCGCGTTGTCGATCAGCGCCATGCCGGCGCGCGCGAACGCGCGCTGCATGAGCGGGCCGCCTTCCCACCAGTCGTGGTTGCCCAGCACGCCGACGATGCCGATGGTCGCGCGCAGCCGCGCCAGCTCGTTCACGACGGGGTTGATGTACGCCGCCGAGCGGTGCACGTAGTCGCCGGTGAGGCAGATGATGTCGGGAGCCAGGCTGTTGGCGGTATTGACGATTGTGCGGACGTGCTCGATCGGGATCCACGGGCCGTGGTGAATGTCGGAAAGCTGCACGATGCGCAGACCCGCGAGGCTTCGGGAAAGCCCGCGGACAGGAAACGTTCGGCGGGTGATCTCGAAGTGCCGGGTGGCGATCGACATCGGATAGACGGCGACCGCGCCCGCCGCCAGCCCGCCCGCGCCGCCGAGGAGCAGCGTGCGGCGCGTGAGGCGCGGACCGTGCGAGGGGGCATCCGGGGGGTTGTCGACTGACGATGTCGTCTCGCGCGTCTCTCGCCCGCCCCGTCGTCTCAGGAATCGCGCCACCTGTTGCCACATCGTCAGCATCGTCGCGACGCCCAGCGTGTAGACGCCGAAGTTCAGCCCCTGCATGACGGCCCACACCCATGTGGACGTGTGCTCCCCGTGCCGCAGCCCCGGGAGCACGACGAGCAGCAGCCCGGGCAGCGAGAGCATCGTGCTCAGCCCGTTCGCGTGGCTGATCCAGCGCTGCCCGAAGCCGCGGGCATACAGCGGGTGGAGCGCGAGATCGACGATCGCGACGATCGCGCAGACGATCCCCGCGACGATCATCCCGCGGCGCAGGTTGGGACTTGGTCCGCGCATAGGAAACCGTTTATCCGCGCGAAGGGGAGAGAACGCAAAGCGTCCCCTCTCTCCATTACGCCCCCTCGCTTGCGAAGGGTTGTCGCTTTGACTCGAACGGAAATCCCCTCGCGAGCGAGGGGGCTAAACGGGAGAAAGGAACGCGACATTCCGCGGGTCTACTTCCACTCGCTCCGCGCTCCCGTACAATCCCCCGCCGAATGCCCCCAAATCAGTACGACCCCGACGAATACCGCATGACCGTCGGCGAGCACCTCGAGGAGCTCCGCCGGCGGCTGGTTCTTTCGCTCATCGGCTTCATCATCGCCATCTGCCTCTGCTTCTGGTTCGCGCCGCAGATCGTCATCTACTTCTGCTTGCCGCTGACCGACGCGCTGGCCGCGAATGAGATGAGCGCCCAGCTCGTCTGGGACGAGGTGGCCGAGGGATTCATGGTGGTGATTCAGATCACCCTGATCACCGCGTTCGCCATCTCATCGCCATGGATCCTGTACCAGCTCTGGCAGTTCGTCGCGGCCGGGCTGTATCCGAACGAGCGGAAGTACGTCACGAAGTTTTTGCCGCTCAGCATCGTGCTGCTGATCAGCGGCATGCTGTTCGTGTACTTCTTTATCCTGCCGTGGACCCTGCAATTCGACATCGGCTTCAGCAGCAAGATCGGGCTTTACCTCTCGCACCCGGCGCCGACGACGGCGCCCGTGAAGCGCGCAGCGCCGCCGGTGATTCTGCCTGAGTATGACGGCAGCCCCGACGACCCCAGGCCGAACGAAATCTGGATCGACCGGCAGCAGAAGCAGGTGAAGATCTTCCACGGCGGGCAGTCGCGCAGCATCCCGTTCACCTCCAACAACCTGCTTCGCCCGGAATACAAGGTGTCGAAGTACATCGACCTGGTCATCGCGATGCTGCTGGCGTTCGGGCTGTGCTTCCAACTACCCCTGGCGGTGCTGGCGCTGGAGCGCATCGGGATCATCGAGATCGACCAGCTGAAAGAAAGCCGGCGCTACGTCTACTTCGGGATGGCCATCGTTGCCGCGATGATCACCCCGGGCGGGGATCTCATTTCCATGCTGGGGTTAACCGGGCCGCTCATCCTGCTCTACGAGCTGGGGATATGGCTTTGCGTGATCGGACGGCGAAAGCTGGATAAGGCGGCGCAGCGCTGATTCTTCCGGAAGTAACGAAGCCAGAGGCGGGAGGACGCTCTTTTTCGTTATTTGGGCTTCGTCATTGATTCGTCATTCGGGTTTCGATATTCGGGCTTCCGGATGGGGGTCTTTTCAAAACCCCTCCCGCGCGTACAGTATCCGCCCTCATGACTTCCCCGCTCCCGCTCCTCGCTCAGCTTGCCGCCGACCCGCGCGCGTCGTGGGCGCCGGTCGTGCTCCTGCTCCTGATCGCCATCGGGTTTGCCGTCGGAAATCTGGTGCTGTCGCTGCTCGTCGGCCCGTCGCGCACCGGGCCGGGCAAGGAAACGACCTACGAGAGCGGCATGATGCCCATCGGCGACACGCACAAGCGGTTCAATGTGCGCTTTTACGTCGTGGCGATGATCTTCCTGGTCATCGACGTCGAAATCGTCTTCTTCTACCCCTGGGCCGCGGTCTTCGCCCCCATCGCTGCGTCGGGCGATCAGCACATGACCAATCTGCTGATGGGGCGGATCGTCGTCTTCACGGTCCTGATGCTCGTCGGCTACATCTACGGCTGGGGCAAGGGCGTTTTTCGCTGGGACTGACGCGCGTTCATGATCGCGGAAGAATGAAATGCGGAACACGAATCGACACGAATCGACACGAATTCACACGAATCTTCACGAATTGAATCAGCACGCAACCGATTCTGATCTCATTTCTCATTCGCGTGCATTCGTGACAATTCGTGTCGATTCGTGTTCCGTATTTCGGAAGCGACGTACATTGTCATAGCGAACCGGCCCCAACATCGTCCCTATAATCCCCCCATGGCGCTCGTCTCCGACCGCTGCATCTGCCTCCGTAAAGTGGCTTACAGCGAAACCTCGCAAATCCTGCTGCTCTTTTCGCGCGCCCACGGGCTGGTGCGCGTGATCGCCAAGGGCGCTCACCGCACGACCAAGGCCGGCGCGAGCAAGTTCGGCGGGGGGATCGATTTGCTCGACCTCGCCAATGCCGTCTTCACTCACGACCCCGAGCGCGAGCTGTCCACGCTCACCGAATGGTCCCTTCGCGACGGGCATTTGGAGCTGCGCAGCCACCTCCGCGGCATGTACCTCGCCCAATACGCCGGCGAGCTTGTCGGATTGCTGATCGAGGAACACGACCCGCACCCGGACCTGTTCGACCGGCTGGAGTTCACGCTCAAGGAGCTGGCGAGCGGCCGGGCGGAGGAAGTGTTTCTCGCGTTCGAGCTCGATCTGCTGCGCGAGACCGGGTATCTGGCCGAGCTCGTCCAATGCGTCGCCTGCGGGCGCGACGCCGCCGGGTCGGATGCGACGTTCTTCTCCCCCGGTCGCGGCGGGGTCGTCTGCCGCAACTGCGAAGGTGTCGTTCACGACCGGACGCACATCGACCTGCGCCTCGTGCGCCTCATCCAGGGAATTATGAAGCTCCCGCGCACCAACGGGACGGCCCAGCGGCTCCCGCGGCTGACGCGGCACCAGACGGACCCGATCAACCGCTTGTTCGCCGACCATGTGG
>JBBSLV010000279.1:0-5543 GCA_038233535.1 Tepidisphaerales bacterium
CGAGAAACAGATACTGGGTGCACGTTTCGCCAAACGCCGGATTGCCCGCGTCGCGCGAGCGGACGAGTTCCATCATCGCGGCCTCGCAGGAGACGTGGACGATGAACACCGGGGCCTTGGCGACCTCCGCGACGCGCACGGCACGGGCGACGCCGTCGGCCTGCATCACCGGCGGGCGGGACTGGGCGTGATACTTCGGTTCAACCTTGCCGGCCGCGATCAGGTTGTTGATCATTTCCGAGATCGCCAATCCGTTCTCCGCGTGGACGAGGGTGAGCCCGCCGGCGGAGCCGGCCGACTGCATGACGCGGAACATCGTCTGGTCATCGACCATGAACACGCCGGGGTAGGCGAGGAACAGCTTGAACGTGGTGACGCCGGCGTCGATGACCTGCTTGAACTCGTCATGGTGGCGTGATTCGTACTCCGTCACCGCGAGGTGGAAGCCGTAGTCGATCGCGCACTTCCCCGCGGCCTTGGCGTGCCAGTCGTCGAGTGTCTGGGCGAAGGTCTTGCCCTTGTACTGGATGGCGAAATCGATGATCGACGTCGTGCCGCCGAACGCCGCCGCGCGCGTGCCGGTCTCAAAGTTGTCGGAGGAGATCGTCCCCCCGAACGGAAGCTCCATGTGCACGTGCGGATCGATGGCGCCGGGAATGACGAGCTTCCCGCCCGCGTCGATCGTGCGGTCGGCCTTCATCGGCAGGTCGCGACCGATGGCGGAGACGGACTCGCCGTCGATGTATACGTCGGCGACGTAATCGTCGGCCGCGGTGATCACTCGGCCATTCTTGATCAGAATCGACATGACTTCACCTGCGAATATGTGACGCAAAGATCGCGGAGAACGCAAAGACCGCAAAGAAAACCGATGCAGAGCCTTTGTCTTTTCCTCTTAGCGATCTTTGCGTTCTCCGCGATCTTTGCGTCTACATCCTGGCAGCAATCGTCAGCCCCGCGTCGATGGCGTCGGCTAACTGGTCGGCGTGTTCCTTTGTCGCGTTGAGCATCAGACCCGTGCGGATGACGTTGCCCCAGACGCCGCCCTTGCCGATTAACACGCCCTGCTTTTTTGTTTCCTCGAACACCGCCGCCGTCGCGGCGGGAGCGGGTTCCTTGGTCTTGCGGTCCTTTACAAGCTCCAGCGCCTGCATGAGACCCAGGCCGCGCGCGTCGCCGACCAACGGGTGCTTTTCCTGGAGCTGCTTGAAACGCTCGCCCAGGTGTTTTCCGACGACGGCGGCATTTTTCACCAGACCCTCGTTCTCGATCACGTTGATCGTGGCGCCGGCGGCGGCGCAGGAGACGGGGTTCCCGCCGAAGGTCGCGAAGGTGACGCCGGGGTACTTGTCCGCCACCTCCGGCGTGGCGATCGTCAACCCGATCGGGGCGCCGTTGCCCATGCCCTTGGCGCTGGTCAGAATGTCCGGCGTCACGTTCCAGTGGCTGATGCCGAACATGTGATCGCCCGTGCGCCCCCACGCGGCCTGCACCTCGTCGCTGATGAACAATCCGCCGTACTTGCGCGCGATGCCCGCGGCTTTCTCAAAATACCCCGGCGGGGGGACGATGAACCCGCCCGCGCCGATGACGGTTTCCGCGAAGAACGCACCGATCTCCCCGCCGGTCTCCGTCAGAATCAGCTCTTCAATGTCCTCGGCGCACTTCAATCCGCAGTCGGGGTACGTCTGCCCAAATGGGCAGCGGTAGCAGTACGGCGCATGCGCGTGGTGCGTGCCGGGCATCAGGTTGGGGATCTTCTTCCAGTTGCTCTGCCCGCACATCGCCAGCGTCTGGGCGCTTCGGCCGGAATAACTGTGCCGCAGGACGACAAGCGGAATCCGCCCCGTGTACGTCCGCGCCGCCGCGACGGCGGTCTCGTTCGCCTCCGTGCCGGAACTGGTGAAGAACGATCTTTTAAGGTTGCCCGGCGCGATGCTCGCCAGCTTCTCCGCCAGGTCCGACTGCGGCTGATTCGCGTAGAGCGTGGACGTGTGCGACAGGGTTTTCACCTGTTGAACGATCGCCTCGGTGACCTTCGGGTTGGCGTGCCCGACGGAGACGGTGAGCACCCCCCCGAACGCGTCGAGATAACGATTGCCCTTTTCGTCCCAGACATACACCCCCTCCCCGCGCGCCAGAGCGATCGGCTCCTGGTAGTACATCGAGACGGCGGGAAAGAGATATTCCTTGTGCTTGCGAACGGCGTCGGATGTGCTCATCGCTTCGTTCCCTTTCATGCCCGCGCGGGAGTGAATGCAAACCGGACGAGTGTAGCAAAGGGCATCGGCCACCGCACGACAGCTGAACGCGCGGGGTTGTGCGCTTATGCGCGGACGTACTCACAAACGCGCAAAAGGACTTACGAGAATCCGGATTTTTGCGGCGCGTTTTTCCAGGTAAACGCGCGCGGCCGTGCGCGATTTCGCGCGCAATCGCGCACGATTGGGGTGTGGAAGTAGGCGCGCACCCGAGCGCGCCTATGGACACCCCATCAAAGGCAACCGCGGAGGCGGAGACGCGGAGGAAGACGCGGAGAGGAACAACTCAGATGACTATGATTTCCTCGCGCGCGGTTGGCTTTGATTTCTCCGCGTTTGTTCTCCGCGCCTCCGCGACTCCGCGGTTGCCTTTGGTTTTTCCCATTTCCATCGCGCGACGAGGTATCGCGAAACGAACCCAATCGAAGCCAACCAAAACCCCCGCCGCAGCTCGGAAATGCGGATTTCGTGCATTTTCGCGCTCGCCGTATGACGGAACGAAGCCAACGCGGAGCGGTCTTTCGCCCCCGCCTGCTTTGAATAGAATCGCCCGCGAGAATCCAACATGCCCCACATGAACCACACGAACTTCGACACCTACGAATCCCCCCTCACCACGCGCAACGCCAGCCGGGAGATGCTTCGGTTGTTCTCCCCGCGGCACAAATTCGGGTTGTGGCGGCGGCTCTGGCTTGAACTGGCTCGGTGCGAGCGGGAGCTGGGGCTTTCGCGCATCAGCAACGATGCGCTGACGCAGATGGAGGCCAGGCTTGACGACATCGACTTCGACGCCGCCGCATCATGGGAGAAGCGGCTGCGGCACGATGTGATGGCCCACGTGCACACCTTCGAGGAGGCGGCGCCCGCGGCCAAGGGCATCATCCATCTGGGGGCGACCAGCCAGTACGTCGTCGACAACGCGGATCTGATCATCATGCGCGATGCGATGGGCCTGCTGGCGCAGCGACTGGCGAGCGCGATCGACGCGCTGGCAAAGTTCGCGACGAAGTGGCGCGATCTGCCCACGCTCGGGTACACACACTTCCAGCCCGCCCAGCTCACCACCGTCGGCAAGCGCGCGACGCTGTGGGCGCAGGATCTGGTCATCGATCTGGAAGAACTTGAGTACCGAATCGCGACGCTCAAATTCCGCGGCGTGAAAGGAACGACCGGCACGCAGGCATCGTTCCTCTCGCTCTTCGACAACGATCACGCGAAGGTCGAGCAGCTCGACCGCATGGTGACCGAGCGATTCGGCTTCAAGGAGTCGTTCCCGGTGACGGGACAAACCTATCCGCGCAAGGTCGACGCGCAACTGATCTCCAGCCTCGGGGGGGTCGCGGCCAGCGTGCACAAGTTCGCCAACGACGTGCGCATCCTGGCGGGGCTCAAACAGCTTGAAGAGCCGTTCGAGGAGGAGCAGGTCGGCTCCAGCGCGATGGCGTACAAGCGCAACCCGATGCGCTGCGAGCGCGCGACGGGGCTGGCGCGGTTCGTCATCAGCCTGACGACCTCGCCTTTGCAGACCGCGGCGGAGCAGTGGTTCGAGCGGACGCTGGACGACTCGTCCAACAAGCGGTTGGCTATTCCCGAACCGTTTCTCGCGACGGACGGAATGCTCACGATTCTGGTTAATGTCGCCCGGGGAATGGTCGTGTACCCGAAGGTGATCGAGGCGGCGGTGAAGGCGGAGCTGCCGTTCATGGCGACCGAGGAAGTGATCATGGCGGGCGTGCAGAGCGGCGGGGATCGGCAGGAGTTGCACGAACTCATCCGCCGGCATTCGCTCGCCGCGGGCGAGCAGGTCAAGCAGCACGGTCGCCCCAACGACCTGATCGAGCGGCTGCGGAACGATCCGGCGTTCAAATCGCTCAACTTCGAGGGCGTTTTGGAGCCGTCGCGGTTTGTTGGACGGGCGCCGGAGCAGGTCGATCGATTCATCGCCGAGGTGGTTGAACCCATCCGTCAACGCTATCGCGATCAACTAGAGACGTCCGTGGAGCTGACAGTATGACGCGCGCGATGACGCGCGTCGCGATAACATGGGTATTTCAGGTAAATTGAGGAGCTTTTCCGCGAGTTTAAGTGTCTTCCCCACAAGGGTTAAAAAACAGGACAGCGCAAATTTCCTGTTGACTGGATCGGGCGGTACTGTCATAGTTCGCATCGCCAGACCTGTCTGAATTATTTCAGAGAGATCAACATTTCGTTCGCGAGGGTGGTATCCAGGAGTGGAGTGGAATTCATGCGTGAGAATCATTTGAAGTCGTGGGTGTTTGCGACGGCGCTCGTCGCATTCCTTGTGTCGGGTGTGGGGTCGGGCGTGGCTCAGGCCGCACCGATTAACTATTCCGATTCATCGTTGATCCCGCCTGGCGTTAGGTTCACCAACGTCTTTGAGTCGTCCGCGACCGACCCCGTGCCGCTCTACGGCCCGCCGGATTATTTCACGACGGGCGTCGACTTCGACCCCGTCGGGTTTGCCGCGTTCTCCGCAACCACCTCGGGAGGCGGCGGGGACGTCACCGACGGGCAATTGAACTTCACCGTCTCCGGCGAGGTCAGCGACGGGCGAACAGTCGCCATCGAACAGCTCAACCTCTTCGAGGCCGGCGACTATTCGCTGATCGGGCTTGGCACGACCAACACGCAGGCACTCGCCGGCGCGAGCATCCGCGTCGTCGTCACGGAAATCGACGGCGTCGCCGTCGCGCCGATCAACCTCGCGCCGAGCAACGCGTTCGTCGCGTTTAACCTGATCGCGAATCCCGGAATCGTGCAGCCGTGGGCGATCCAGATGTCCGTCGACATCGATGCGGCCCTCTCAAGCATGAACCGAAGCTTCACGGCGGGCGCGACGGAGATCGAAGTCGTCATCAACAACCAGTTGATCGCGCTGAGCGAGCCGTCGAGCGTCGCGTTCATCGCGAAGAAGCAATTCATCATCGACCTGGAGACCGACGTGGGGGACGTGGTCCCCGAGCCCGCGACGGTGTCGGTGCTGGCGCTGGGCGCGTTCGGCGCACTGATGCGACGCCGGCGCGGTCGGTAAGTCCACGCTTTACATCGCATTTACATCGCAGAAGCCCAGGCCTTAGAAACCATCTCAAGTCGTGAGTCGGTGCAGTCGGCGGTACCAGAGTAGCGCACAGGCGAGTTGCACGACGGCCAGATAATTCTCCGCCTTCTTCTCGTAGCGGATCAAGATGCCGCGGCAGCGGTTCAGCCACCCGATCGTCCGCTCTACCACCCAGCGCCGGGCCGGGTGCTTCTTCTTGCCCA
>JBBSLV010000280.1:0-5539 GCA_038233535.1 Tepidisphaerales bacterium
AAAGGCAGACAAGAAGACGAAGAAGGTGATCAAGAGCGAATTCGACATACGACGGGAGAGAACGCTCGGTCTGCTGCAAGAGCTGAACGGTGACGCCAGCCCCAAAGCGCTCGGCGACCTGCCCGCCGACCAGCGCCGCGGAGCGTTCGCCCCTGAGCCCACTGTCCTCCCAGCGACCGACATCCTGTTCGACGCCTGGGCGTTGACGAGCATCAAGGGCAAGATGCCCGGCCGCCCGCCCGTCGCGCCATACCTCCACGGTGTGACGGAGTGGGAGCCACCGCGCACCAGCGTGGCGTGGCGCGATGAGGTTAAGGTGATCAACGATCAACTGATCGAGCATGAGGGGCAAGACCTTCCGCAGGAGCTGCTAGCCGACTACCCGCTGAAGCCACACGAACTGCTGAGCGATCGAACGGACCGGGTGCTGACGATGTTGCAGACCCTGGCCGCCGATCATGCTGATTCTCCGGTGTGGCTTGTCGATGATCAGCAGCAGATTCGGGTATCAACCCTCGGGGAGATCGCGAACCCTACCGCGACAAGCGCCCAAGACAGGCGCCCTCTCGAAAGGCGGATCGCCGAAGGCGTTGTGCTGCTGGCTCCGTCCGTCGGCGGTTTGTCCGCTGGCATGCTGGATGCAGCTTCGGATCACGCCGAGGACGTAGCAGACCGCTGGCTCAATGAGAATGACAGCCCGCGGCGCGAACGCGTGTGGGACGATGCTCCGCCCCCTACTTATCAGCGCGGCGATGAGACGCGGCCGATGGCCCTGATCCGCACCATCGACACAGATCCGGGGCAGGGCGAGTTTGCGCCGACGGCCGAAGATCACGAAGGGGAACTTGAAGCGGAGGCGGAAGCCGGAGACGAGGCAACATCGAAGCGCCGTAGATTCTGGCACTGGTACGCTCGGCCGCGCGATGCCGAAGATGCGACTCGCGCCTCGGCTCGGCCCATACGCTGGCAGCACCACACCGACGATGTTATCGGGAAAACGAAGCAAGTCGTCGACGACCTCGAGCTACCTGACGAACTCCAGCAGGTGGTCATTATCGCCGCGGAGCTGCACGATCTCGGTAAGCAGCGCGAAATCTGGCAACGCTCGATCGGCAACCCGGATCCGACCGATTGGCACGCCAAACCCGGCAGGCCTGAGGGCAAGCCGCGCTGGAGGCCGCGCCATCTCAGCGCCTATAGGCACGAGCTTGGCTCCGTGCTCGACGTTGTCAACGCCAATGGCACCCTTGCCGTCAGACTCGCTACGTTGAGTGACGAAATGCGGGACGTCTTGCTGCACCTGGTCGCCGCCCACCACGGCTACGGCCGCCCGCACTTCCCCACCGAGGCGTATGACCACGAACGCTATGACACGCAACAGAACGAGCACGCCGCACACGAGGCGATGCGCCGCTACGCGCGACTCCAGCGCCGCTACGGCCGATGGGGCTTGGCGTATCTCGAATCGCTGCTCCGCGCCGCTGATTGGGCTGCCAGTGCCAACCCCAGCGACTCCGTTTCGCCTACCGGAGGTGGTGCATGACTAATCCCGAGCCAACCATCACGGTCACGGTCGACGTCACCAATCCGGGCCAGTTCTTTGCCTGCTGCGGCCTGCTCGAGCTCGCCGACCGCCTTTGGGCTGGGGCGGAGGGGTGGTTCGCACCCGATGAATTCTTTATTGGTTGTAGCGGAACGATCGAAGAATTACTCGAGAAGTGCACGGACGCAGATCTGGAGCAGATCGACCCCGACGATGACATGGCGTCACCCATGCGGTTGCCCGACCCATTCGATCTGAGGCTGGACTGGTGGGCGGACGAACGAGGCGACGGCAAGCAACTGAAGGTGTGGGCCGGCAGCATGCGCAGCGTGCGCATCGCCAGGGCGATGCAAAAGGCGATCGCCAAAGTTGCCAATCCCGAGCGCCTGTTGGATCAATCAGCTGTCGTTTACGATCCGGCTGATCCCAAAAAAAAGGTCGAGCCGTACTATTTCGACAGCCGCCGCGGCTGGAACGCACAGTCCCTCGATATTGGCTTTGCCCCGGATAGCTTGAACATGACGACGATTGCCTACCCCGCCGTAGAGTTTTTTTGCCTTGTCGGACTTCAACGCTACCGACCCGCTCCGACAAAGCAAAGGCGCGTGTTCGATTACTGCACCTGGATTGAACCTCTTCCGGCCGTTGTTGCCGCGGTGGCCGCATATGGTGCGTTTCCGAGCGCAACGTTTCGAACTTACCGCTTCGAGAATGCCTTTCGAACCGCGCAAAGGAAGCACAAGTCCTTTTTACCCGCAACCGCAATTGGAGGCTGAATGAGCAAGACAGCAGAGAAGTACGATCAATGGTTGTCTGGGGATGACGGCCCGGCCGCGCTGGTGATTCGCGAACACCTGATGCCCGTCGAGGGCCACGACGGGGCCATCTTTCCGCCGACCTTCGCCGCCGGCGACAAATTCCCCGGCGGGTACAACATCGACACCTTCGGCGATGACAAGGAGGGTAGCAACGTTTGCCTCATCGACAGCGTTGGCTCCCAGGCCAATCGAATCGAGCCGAGGTTCGCTGAGGAGAAGTACGCTAAGTTGATCCCGCAGGTGGTGGTGAAAGCCGGCGACAAAGACGTCAACATCCTCGAAGCGGGTCATCGGGCCGGCGATGCCTTGATGCGGTCTTCAGGGTTGGTGGAGGAGCTGCACGGAGCGTTCAAGTCGGTGCTGATGGGTAACGCTGAGCCGCTGGCGAAGATCGCGCCGACGTCATTGGTATTCGGTGTTTGGGACTCGCGCGACACCCAAGCCAAGCTGCCGCGGCTGGTGTCGTCGGTAATCCGAGCATACGACGTACGAAAAATGACCCGCGGGGCCGTGTACACCCCGCCGGTCGATTATGCAAGACTCGAAGTGTTCACCGAAGCGGAGAAGGCCAAGGCGGAAGGGAGTTCCAAAAGCCCGCTAGCACAGCGCGGTTTCGTGCACAACCCCGCCTCCGGCTCCCACGGAGGGGTGATCGCAACCGCCGGCATTCGGCGTGACGCGACGCTGAGCATCGCCGCCCTGCACCGGCTCAAGGCAGGGGATGACGAGCACACACTGGCGCTACGCCGCTACACTCTCGGCCTGTCGCTCGTGGCGCTGACGATGAGCACCTCGGCCTACCTGCGTCAGGGCTGCAATCTTGTACTCGACCCCGACAAGCCGCGCGAGTTCGACGAGGTTTATCGTGACGGCCGCCGCCAACCATCGAGCCTCACTCATCACGATGCGATCGAGTTCGCCGCCGCGGCCGCCGATGCGTTCGGCCTCGGCGAAAACCGAACGGTCGATTTCGACGAGAAGAAGGCCAAGGCGGACGTCAAGAAGAAGGACGGGTGATTGGAGCACGCAATGTCGAACTACGTGCGCATCGCTGTGACGTTTCTGGACCCGATGTTTCACGGGCGCGGAGACGGGGGCGAACCGGAGTGGCCACCCTCTCCGTTGCGACTTATGCAGGCAATCGTTGCCGCCAACGCCGGCGAGATCGGTACGGGCGGCGACCTCGACGGTGCTCTGGCATGGCTTGAAGCGCAGGACGCGCCGCTGATTGTCGCGCCGCACGGCCAACGAGCAGAACCGTATCAACTTTCTGTGCCGAACAACGCGATGGATATCGTCGGCAACGCGTGGGCGAAGGGAAAATACTTCGGCGGCGGCGACTCCAATCCAGCGACGCACCGGACGATGAAGCCGATCCGCCCTGTCCGGATGAGCGAGGGAGACACGGTGCATTACCTGTGGAACGTGGATCGGTTTACACCGGCTGGCTCTGTTCCGATCGAGCCATTGACCAAAGCGGCGCGGCGTATCGTGGCGCTGGGGTGGGGTGTCGATCTCGTGGTGGGCTGTGCGCAACCCACTTCGTCGGCGGAGCTGCATGAGCTACCGGGCGACCGCTGGCTGCCGATGACGTCATCGTCATCGTCATCGAACCACACGCCGTTGCGAACGCCCGTACGGGGCACGCTTGCGGCGTTGCAGCAGCGACACGACGCATTTCTTCATCGCGTCGGCCCGTTGGGATTCGTACCCGTCGAGCCGCTGACTCAGTTCGCGATCACCCCGTATCAAGGGCCGTCTGATATCATCGAGCGTCCTCACTCCGTTTTCGAGCTGCGTCACGACGACGGCTCGTTCTGCAGCTACCCGCAGCGGAAGCTGATGCACATAGCCGGGATGATGCGACATTTGGCTAAGGCGGCGATGTTGCGGTCACTGCCCCGTGGGGCGGGTGAGGATTGGGTTGAACGGTACGTAGTCGGGCACCGCTCTAAAACCGCCGAAGCGCATCGCCAGTTCTCGTATTTGCCCCTGCCGTCTATCGGACACGAATATGCAGATCACGCGGTGCGGCGCGTGATGATCGCGGCGCCTGCGGGGGACGATGAGCTGCTAAAGCACCTGTCAGCTCGCCTGGAGGGACTACGGCTCAAGCCCGAACGGGGTGACGAGTTCGGCGAGCAGGGGCCGCCAACGCTGATTCGCGTGAATCGTGACAACGTCGTGCAGCGTTACACTGCCGCGGCGAACCGCTGGGTTAGCGTCACGCCAGTCATTCTGCCGGGGCATGACGATCGCAAGCCGGCCAAGACGCGCAAGCTCATCGATACGGCGCTGGCACAATCCGGAATCGATGGCGCCTGCACCTATGAATGGAGTGCTGTTTCGCGATTCCGCAATTCGCTGTCAGCACACAAGTTTGATCGCAACGAACGACCGGTCTATCTGAAACCGAGATATCTGCAGCACCTATCGGCGGTTCACCTCACGCTCACATTCCAGGACAACATGAAAATCCCTGGCCCGCTGGTCGTCGGTGCGGGACGGCATATTGGGTTCGGGGTAATGGCGCAATTCGCAACTTGAACCCCGGGCGTCAGCCCCGTTCACCTGAAACGCCCCGCGACTTGACAGCCGGGCGCGTGGCGACGCAGACCGGATGCAGCCATGCTCAAGCTAATCGTGCGCCGCATCGTCGAGGTGGCACAGCCGGACCGGATCCTCCTCTTCGGTTCCGCCGCGCGAGGTCCGCGGGCATTCGCCCACTGCTTCCTTGCGGCTGAGAGATTGCTGAGTCGCACGAGTCGCACCTCTATTCGTGCGCCACACAGAGTGGTAATTGGCGGGGATTATCGCAGGTTGCGGGGGATGTTTCTGTTCAACGCGATGTTTGAGTAAGCTGCCGAAGACCTTGGGCGTAGCCGAGTTCTGAGCGGCTTCGGCGGGTATCCGCGCGATTTTCGCGATGCTCAGTGCTGCCCGACGGGACGTGGGGGGGTGCCGAATGGAATCTTTGGTACGGTAGTTCCTTGCGAATCAGGCAGGTTCACAAGCACCCGCTGATCCGCGACTTTGCACCCTCAGCCGCCGATGCCAGCCGCCGCCGACCGTCCGCCCGATCTTCTCCCGGTCCGCATGCTCAACGAGTATGCGTACTGCCCGCGTCTCTTCCACTTCATGCACGTGGAAGGGCGCTGGGCTGATAACGTCTACACGG
>JBBSLV010000281.1:0-5531 GCA_038233535.1 Tepidisphaerales bacterium
GACGCTCCCGATGAATCAAACGATGGTCAGCAGCGACGGCTTGCATGGCGCTGCGGATGGCCGCTTCCGTCTCGGGAGAAGCACGATGCTTCCACCACGCGTCGATGTCGTGTGTCCGGCGATACCCCGCGTACTGCTGCAAGGCGAAATATCCGCCCAATACGATTTCCGCGGCGTGTTCGTTGCCTTCAAGACGCCGCAGCACGGCCAGCGCGATCGGATCGATGTCATCCGCGGGGGTGGGCATCGTTTTACACCGCCGCCGGCGACGGGGCGACGAGGGGGCGGTCCCAGGCGAGCTTGCGGGCGCCGACGGGCATGCCGATTGTCTTGGCGCTGATCTTGTCCTGAAGCCGCATGATGCCTTCCATCAGCGCTTCGGGGCGCGGGGGGCAACCCGGCACGTACACGTCCACGGGCACGACCAGATCCACCCCTTTCACCACGTTGTACCCGTACTTGAAGTACGGGCCGCCGCCCACCGTGCAGGCGCCCATGGCGATCACGTATTTCGGGTCGGGCATCTGGTGGTAGAGGCGCTTGAGGCGCGAGGCCATTTTGTAGTTGACGGTGCCGGCCACGATCATCAGATCGCTCTGCCGGGGGGTGGCGCGGAACGCGCCGGCGCCGAACCGGTCGAGGTCGAACCGGCTCGCGCCGACCGCCATCATCTCGATCGCGCAGCACGCCAGCCCGAACGTCATCGGCCACAGCGAGTTCCGCCGCGCCCAGTTGATGGCGAAATCGAGGCTGGTGACGATGAGGCCTTCTTCAAAGCGATTTTCGATCCAGGACATGCGGGGTTTCCTCTCGCGGGGGCGGTGGCACGAAAATTATTGCACCCCGCGCCTCACTTCTCAAGCGGCCGCGGCCTTCATCCCGTGAGGCGGGGTGCGTGTACAATAGCATACGGAGCACCCATGACGACGACGATTTCAGCGACGTCCGAACCGCTCCACGCCCCCGCCGCCGACGGTGCGATCGAGTTGTCGATCGTCATGCCCTGCCTGAACGAGGCCGAGACGGTGGGCGCGTGCATCGTCAAGGCGCAGGCCGCGCTGCGCGAGCATGGGATTTCGGGGGAGGTGATCGTGGCCGACAACGGGAGCGTGGATGGATCGCAGGAGATCGTCCGCGCCACGGGCGCGCGGCTGGTGACGGTTGAACCCAGGGGCTACGGCCACGCGCTGATGGGCGGCATCGCCGCCGCGCGCGGGCGATACATCCTGATGGGCGACGCCGACGACAGTTACGACTTTTCCGAGATCCCCGCGTTCCTGCGCAAGCTCCGCGAGGGTTACGACCTCGTGCAGGGCTGCCGGCTTCCCGCGGGCGGGGGAAAGGTCATGCCCGGCGCCATGCCGTTCTTGCACCGGTGGTGGGGCAATCCGATGTTCTCCCTGCTGGCGCGGTGGTGGTTCCGTGCGCCGATCCGCGACGTGTACTGCGGGCTGCGCGGGTTCAGCCGCGCGTGGTACGACCAACTGGACCAGCGCTGCACCGGGATGGAGTTCGCGACGGAAATGATCATCCGATCGAGCCTGCACCGGGCGCGCATGGCCGAGGTGCCGATCACGCTCCACCCCGATGGGCGCCGGGCGCACGCGCCGCACCTGCGCACGTTCCGCGACGGGTGGCGCACGCTCCGGTTTTTCCTTATGTACAGCCCGCGCTGGCTGTTCCTCGTGCCGGGGATGGCGCTGATCCTCCTCGGGCTGCTGGGTTACGCGCTGGCCATGCCGGCGGTGCGCATCGGGCGGGTCATGTTCGACGCGCACACGCTGCTGTTCGCCAGCCTGGCGATCCTCTGCGGGTATCAGTCAATCATCATCGCGCTGTTCACCAAGGTGTTCGTCATCACGGAAAAGCTCATGCCCCCCGACCCGAAGCTCACGCGGTTCATGAGCCGCATCAACCTCGAGCGCGGCCTGCTGCTTGGCGCTGGGTTGTTCGTCATCGGCCTCGCGTGCCTTGGCGTGGCGGTGAACCACTGGCGGCTGGTGGGGTTCGGGGATCTGGACTACGCCCGCACGATGCGCTGGGTGATTCCCGGCGCGACGCTGACGGCGTTGGGCTTTCAGACGATCCTGTCCAGCTTCTTCCTCAGCATCCTGGGAATTCGCCGGCGATGAGCGCGATCGACCGCATTCACGGCGCGTACGTCCACAACCGCCGCGTGCGCGTGCTGGCGAAGCACCTCGCGCCGCTGCTGCCGGCGAATTCGCGCGTGCTGGACGTCGGGTGCGGCGACGGCGCGCTCGCCGCGCTGCTGATGCAGCGCCGGCCGGACGTGATCATCGAAGGCATCGACGTCCTCGTGCGCTCCGATGCCCGCATCCCGGTGACTGCTTTCGACGGCCGGACGATCCCGCACCCCGATAAGCGTTTCGACTGCGTAATGTTCGTCGATGTGCTCCACCACACGCTCGACCCGATGGTCCTGCTCCGCGAAGCGGTCCGCGTCGCCCGCAGGTCGATCGTGTTAAAGGACCACACGAAGAACGGCCTGCTTGCCGGCCCGACGCTCCGCTTCATGGACCGCGTCGGCAACGCCCGCCACGGTGTGGCGCTGCCGTACAACTACTGGCCCAAAGACCGCTGGACGACCGCGATCGAATCGCTCGATCTGCACATTGTCACATGGGTCGATCGGTTGGCGCTTTACCCCATCCCCGCCGACTACCTCTTCGGCCGCTCGCTGCACTTCGTCGCGCGGCTGGACATCGCAGGAACAATTCCAGAGCGAACCAATTGAATCCTTCGCGCGGCAGGCCCAATCAGACACGGGCGGCGTTGTTCTCCCGCCACTCCTTAAGTTGCCGTCGAGCCGCCGCCAGAAGCTCATGGTCTTCAACCTCCCACGCGGCTTCGTTCGACAACCCGCGGGCGAGGTAGGAAAGGTTGGTGACGAGCTGACCCAGCCGAAACATCGGGCTGCGCCTGGCTCAGCTCCGCGAGAGTGTGAAATAGTTCCTGCCGAATGGGATCGGTCATGGCAGTCGCTCCTCAACGGTCGGCAGTCGGTTGGCTGGGACCGTGAGTTCACCCACCACTTCGACCGGAACCGTCCGGCCGGGCATCAACAGCGCGGCGCGTGTCGCGCGGGTAACGCCGTCGTAGATGATCAACTCGCCATCCGATGCGCGATACACGAACAATCGTGGCATCCATCCATCGACCTTCTGAAGCGCGCGATCTGCCGGTGCAGCTTGGCAGGATCCGCACCGCTCGCCCGCGCGGGCGGAAGGCGGAGGGTGCGCGGGTCGACGTCAAACTCTTCCCCGCTGCTCACAGACGTAATTATAGCAGCCGCGGGGCCGTCCAACCAACGTGTCGCTCGTCTCAGACCGTGGTTGGGCGATACAACTACATGCCTGTCGATTCCGATCAATTTGCTGCCGATCCCGCGTCACACGTAAATTTCTGAATGCGACTGGCTTGTCGGCCGCTCGCTGCACTTCGTCGCGCGGCTGGACATTCGATGATCCGTGCCGTTCGGTTCACGTGTGATCACTTGACGCGACACGCTGTCCGGACTAACGCCACATCACATGAACACGATTCTTTTTCTGTTATCGCAGGCTTCGTCGATGATCCCCCGCCGATCATGGCGGGTGTGGGGGGATGTGGCATTGGAGCTGGCGCTGGCGGCGCTGGTCGGGATCGTCGTGCACCTGCTGCTGTCGCGCGTCGTCCGGGGGGTGCTGGCGCGCAAGGCGTGGGGGTTTGTCGATGTTTTGTTCGAGCAGCTTCGCGCCCCGGCGCGGTTCACCTGGCCGCTGCTGTTCATGACGCTCGCCCGCACGCGCCGGCGGAACGCGGACGTGACGATCCCCATGCTCGATCACGCGCTGCTGCTGGCGCTGTTCGCGGCGCTGACGTGGGTTCTCGTGCGGCTGATCGGCGCGGTCGATTTGTACGTCAAGCGCCGGCATGACATGCAGGCCGCCGACAACCGCGAAGCGCGGCGCGTTCACACGCAGGTGACGGTTCTCAGCCGCTCGCTCCAGGTGGTCGTGGTGATCGCCGGCGTGGCCGCGGCGCTGATGACCTTCCCGCGCGTGCAGCAGGTGGGGGCGAGCATCCTGGCGTCGGCGGGCATCGCCGGGATCGTCGTCGGTTTCGCCGCCCGGCCGGTGTTGGAGAACCTCATCGGGGGGCTTCAGATCGGGTTCACCCAGCCGATCCGGCTGGACGACGTCGTCATCGTCGCCGGCGAATACGGGCGCGTCGAAGAGATCACCACCACCTACGTCGTGCTCAAGCTGTGGGACGAGCGCCGGCTGATCGTGCCGTTCAGCAAGTTCATCTCCGAGCCGTTTCAGAACTGGACGCGCACGGGGTCGGAGCTGCTGGGCACCGTCGTCCTCTGGGTGGATTACACGGCCCCCGTGGAGCGCATCCGCGCCGCGGCCGAGGGGATCGTGCGGGAATCGCCGCTGTGGGACGGGCGGGTATTCAAGGTCCAGGTGACGGAATTCACGGAGCAGTCGATGCAGCTGCGCGTGCTGGTCAGCGCCGCCCACGCGGGCGCGGCGTTCGACCTGCGCGTGCACGTCCGCGAGCAGCTTATCGCATTTCTCCAGCGCGAACTTCCGGATGTGCTCCCGCGCCGGCGGATGGAGATCGATCACGCCGATGACGCGCCCACCCCCCGGGGAGGGGGGTAGGGGCGGGGGTCATCGAGTGGTTGAAAGACTTCCTGGCGGGTAGAAGCCGTCTTTGGCCGCTCATCCAACGCGGCGGCGACGACGGCCGCACAAAAGCAGCGCGCCGCTGGCGGCTGCTGGGTCATTGGACCGATGGGTCGCACTTCGTCGTAACCGGGGACGGCGTCGAACGTGACGACGGCGAGACGGGTGCGGAGGCGTCAGAGTGACAAACCGACCTCGTTTGCTACACTCCCGCCCTCCCGTGAAGAAGCAGATTTGCCTTATCCTCATCGCGACCCTGTTCGCAGGTTGCACGCCGCAGGCGTACAAGCGGTCTGCCGACCGGCAGGTGCATGAGATTCTGCGGGATCGGAAGGAAAAGACGCTGGGATACGTGCCGGAGACGGTCGCGGAGTCGACGGTGCCGACGGAACCGGACCGGACGGCGTACGTGAGAATTCCGCAGACGCCCATCCCCCCGCCGACGACGTCGCCCATTGAGTCGTCGTCGGTTGAGCTGGAATACAGCCCGCTGGGGCCTGCGATGCTGTTCCCTCCGGGGTTTGAGGGCGGAATGGCGATGGACATTCAAATCGGTGGGCTGGGCGGGCTGGAGCGGCTGCAGCTCGGTCCGCCGGCACCGGGCAATGCCCCGCTGCGGTTCGATTTGTTCCGCTCGCTGGCGTACGGGGTGCAGAACAGCCGGGGCTACAAGGACCAGATGGAGGACGTGTACGAGACGGCGCTGGGCGTGACGCTCGAACGTCACCTGTTCTCCCCGCGCCCGTTCGCCAACGTCGGGGCGCGCGTGTCGGGCGGGGATGAAGACGTTAACTACGAGACGGCCCTGACGGTCACGAATCAGATCGGCGTCCGCCA
>JBBSLV010000282.1:0-5526 GCA_038233535.1 Tepidisphaerales bacterium
CGATTTCCGATCGATCATCTTCGGATTCCGATCGAGCATAATTGGTTTATGATCGATCATATTTCCGTTGCGCTCGAGCATAATTGAAATCTGATCGAGCATAACACGCGTTTCCGGACGTGGGGGGTTCGTTTTCACGCGAAAAAACGCGATTGCTCCCTTTTGTGGAAAAATGCGGCGATGTTTTAAAGCCGTATTCGAGGTTGGTTCGATCTCATGGGTGTGCCTTGGTGGCAGTGGCCCGACGGGTTTGCTGAGGGCGAGTGCCTTCACCCGCCGGCTGGTCATCGGTTGCGACCGGACTAAAGGGGACGTAGCGACGTAGCTATTTTCGTGCGTTTCGACGCAGGATCCGCAATACTGCGACACATGCCACGTGTTGCCCGACAGTGTCCCGGCGGATATGTGTGCCACGTCTGGAACCGCGCGGCCGGGCGGTTGCGGCTGTTTAAGAAGCCGGACGACTACCGCGCTTTCCATCGTATCCTCTGCGAAGCACACCAGCGGCATCCGATCCGCCTGCTGGACTGATGCCTCATGCCGAATCACTGGCATTCCACCCTTTTTTGTCGAATAGGTTGAACTTCACCTTTTATGCCTCCAAGAGAAGTATACCGCCGCCGCGGTCCGCTCCAGCGGAAAGGCCTCTGCGCGATTTGGGGGGAGTTTAACCTGCGGTTTCCCGGGCGGGTAAGGAGGTCGTGCGGCGGGTCACGCCGAATGAGGCGTCCCGTACGCTGGCGGCGGCAAGTCGTCGCTGGCCGGTCCCATGGTCCACGTTGTGCGCGAACAGGGTGAGAATCGCGCAAAAGGAGTTACGACGACATCGGCTTGGCGAAGTTTACTTTGCGTCGATTTGCGATGCGTTTGGCAATGTTCAGTAGCGTTCGTGCGCGATCGTGCATCAGAACGCGCACGAGCGGGGGTGGGCTGGGCGCACCGTGCGCCCGCCGGTGGCCCGCCCGGGTGGAAGCGGGGTCATCACGACGCGTGCGCGTCCCGCGCGCGGGCTGGGAGAGGCGTGTGGCGGGCATGTTCAGTGAGAAACGCGATTTGGCAAAACGAAGCCAATCCGAGCGAACGGAAATCGACTGAAAACCCGCGCCGCAGCTCGGAAACGGGCGTTCGGTCGCGCGGCGAGCTACACGCCGGAGACGAAACGAAGCCAATGCGGGCGCAAGTTCGATTCCCTTGAGCAGGTGCAACGTTTGCCCGCTATAATCGTATGTTCTCCAATAGCTTCCTCACGCGAAAGGCATATAGGGACATGAGTTCGATCGCGATCCCACACGCTCTGCCCGCTCGCCGCAACGCCACATGGGTTATTGCGCTCGCCGTCGCGCTGGCCGGGATCGGGGTGACGTGGTTTGCCGTATCAGGCGGGACTGCGGACGGCGGGGCGCCTTCAAGCGCGTATTACACCGTCAGTCCTATCTCAATGGAGGTCACCGTTACGAAGGACGGGGAGCTTCAGGCCATCAACAACACGGAAATCGACTGCCCCGTCGAGGGATCGTCCGTCATCCAGTCGATCGTGAAGGAAGGCACCACAGTCAAAAAAGGCGAGATCATCGCCGTCATCGAAACGACCGAGCTGACGCAGAAGATGGAAACGGCGCTGCTCGACCTGCAAAAGGCCGAAGCCGACCTCACCGCCGCCAAGGAAGCCAAGGAAATCCAGGAAAGCACGAACGTGGCCAACCTCGAGGCGGCCAACGTCGAGCTCGTGCTGGCGCGGCTGGACTGGGAAGAATACATGCAAGGGACGTATCCCAAGCTGCTGGCGTCGTCGAAGCGCGACGTGGAGATGGCGCTGATCAGCGTCAAGACCAAGGAGCAGGATCTCGCCCAGCAGCAGGCGCTGTTCGCCAAGGGGTTCGTCAA
The DNA here is from genome assembly GCA_038233535.1 of Tepidisphaerales bacterium. Classification (GTDB taxonomy): domain Bacteria; phylum Planctomycetota; class Phycisphaerae; order Tepidisphaerales; family Tepidisphaeraceae; genus DASYWJ01. The sequence goes on from JBBSLV010000282.1 coordinate 1,885, forward strand.
CGCCTCGGACGTTAAGACCGGCGAGATCAACCTGATCAAGGAGCAGAACACGCTGGCGTCCGTCGAGGCCGATCTGCGCGTGCTCGAGAAGTACACGTACGAGAAGGAATCGACCGACCGCAAGAACAAGGTCGCGCAGGCCGAGAAAAAACTCGTCCGCGTGCAGCGCGAGAACATGAGCCAACTGGCGCAGAAGCAGGCGGACTTCAGCGCCAAGCAACAGTCGTTGGCCCTGCGTACGCGGCAGATGGACAACTATAAGGCCCAGCTCGAGGCGGCGACCATCAAGGCGCCCAGCGACGGGCTGGTCGTCTACGGGTCCAGCGGGGGGTACGGACGGCGCGACACCCCCATCCAGGCCGGCGCCAACGTCCGCTTCCAGGAAACGCTCATCCGCCTCCCCGACACGAGCAGGATGAAGGCGGTCGCCCGCATTCAGGAAGCGCAGGTCAGCAAGCTCCGCGTCGATCCGAGCCGTCCGATGCGCGCGGTGCTCAAGGTCGCGGGCATCCCCGATCCATTGGGCGGTTGGGTGTCGAACATCAGCGTGATGGCCGACTCCGGCGGGCGGTGGTGGAATCCGGACTCCAAGGAATACCCCGTCGACATCACGCTCGACACGACGCCCGCGGGAATGAAGCCCGGCGTGTCGACGGAAGTGAAGATTTACGTCGAACGCATCAACAACGCGTTGGCGGTCCCGCTCGCGGCGCTTTACTCCGCCGGCCGCGACAGCTACCTCTTCCAGCGCGACGGCACCGGGGGGAATAGGCCGGTCAAGGTGACGATCGGGTCCGTCAACGACACGCACGCCCAGGTTCTCGAAGGCATGAGCGCCGGGGACCAGGTTCTGCTGCTCCAGGCCGGCCAGGGTCGGGAGCTGCTGGAGAAGGCCGGCGTCAAAATCACCGCCGCCACCCGCCCGGCGGTGCTCGACGACGCCCCGCCCGCCCCCGCGGACCGCGACGGCAAGGACAAGGACAGCGCCGGCGACACCGTCAAAACCCCAACGACCAGTCCCTCCGGCGGCACGACCACATCCGCGAGTCAGGGGTTCCGCCAAGCGGTGGCTCAAGACAGTGTTTGAGGTTCGCCCACGTCGATCATATAGTGCGGGGCCGACGAGCCGGTAACTCAGTTGGTAGAGTAGCGGCCTTTTAAGCCGCGAGTCGTGGGTTCGAGTCCCACCCGGCTCATTTTTCCCCCATTATTTTGCGTTTACGGGCACGAAACACTTCGCCGGGTCCGGCGCGGATTGCACGACCTTCAGATCCGCGAGCTGATTGCACAGCGTCCGCCAGCGATCGAGAGTCATCGAACCGATCCCGTTCTGCTTTGCGTCGTCCGTTTCGATCAGCGGCCGCTGTGCCGCGGCGCTGGCGGTGAAGGTGGCGCGATCCATCGACGGGTTGAGCTTGCGCATCACTTCGTTGGTCTGGGCTGGGTCGGACAGGTAATCCGTCCAGCCTTGGCGGACGGCGTCGATCACTTTCCGTACGACGTCGGGATGCGCCGCAAGATAGTCGCCGTGCGTCACCAGGACCGTCGTGTACGGGTTGTAACCGGCGTCGGCGATGAGGAACGTCTTCGGTTCCACGCCCGCCTTTTTCGCCGCGAGCGGCTCGGAGGTGACGAAGCATTGCATCGCGTATTTCTCGTCATTGAGAAAGACGCTCAGGTCTCCCCCGGGCGAGGGAACGATGCGGACGTTATCGAAGCCGTACTTCTCTTTCAGGAAGTCCGCATAAGGCAGCCCCTGCTGCATGGCGACCGTGCCGTCGTGTTTGAAGATGTCGCCGATGTCGGTGAACCCGCGGCTGGCGCGCGTCATAAGCCCCTGCGGGTTGGTCTGATAGACGGCGAAGAGCGCCACGACGTCGCCCCCCTGCGCGCGGTTGAGGACGACCTCGTCGGCGCTGACGACGCCGAACGGCACCTGCTGAGTCGCGACCATCTGCACCGTCGGCGTCCCAACGCCGCCCGGACGCACGTCGACGTTCAACCCGTGTTTGTCGAACGGCGCCGCATAGAACCCGCCGAACTGCGGCTCGGGCTTCCAGTTCAGTTGAAGCGTCAGTTGCGGCCCGCCGCTCTGCGTCGCGCCGCTCTCCTTCGATTCGCAGCCGGTCAAAAAGAGGAACGTGAACGCACAGACGCAGGGAAGAGAAGGGCATATGAAAATACAACATTTCATTCTGCGCATTTTTATTTCTCCCAGCCTCTGGGTCTTTGCGTTCATTCCCGTTCCGCTTTCTCCGATGCGTGCCAATGTCTCAGCGTCAGCCGACTCACCAAGTTGACAAGCCCGAACAACCCGATGCCCAGCCCCGACGCAAGAAGCAGCGCCGCCACGGCGCGGTCGACGCGCTGCTGGGTGCGGGCGGCGTCGATGATACTGCCGATCCCGCCGCCCGTGATGAATTCGCCCACGATCGCCCCGATAACGGACAGCCCCGCGGCCACGCGCAGTCCGGTCAGGATCGCCGGCAGCGCGAACGGAAGCCGCAGCTTCAGCAGCGTCGCCCCGCGTCCCGCGCCATACAGCCGGAACAAATCGAGCAGGGCGGGGTCGGTCGAAAGCAGCCCGCTGACGGCGTTGGCGATGACGGGAAAGACCGACACGAGAAAAGCCGACGCGATCACCGTCGGCATCCCGAATCCAACCCAGATGATCAGCATCGGCGCGATGGCGATGATCGGGATCGTCTGAAACAGCACGGCGTACGGATAAAACATCCGCTGCACCCACCGCGCCGATGAGAGCGCAACGGCCAGGAGGATGCCCACCGACGCGCTGAGCCCGAAGCCGACGACCGAACCGATGGTCGTCTCGACGATCGCCGGCCACACGTCCGGCTCATGGACCAGCACGCGCGCGACCGCGGACGGCGTCGTGAAAATCGAGTACCGGTCCTTCGGCACGAACAGCTCCGACAGCACGCACACAAGGATGAGCGGCACGAGCGGGGGAAGCACCTTCGTCAGCAGCGCTCCCCGCGTCACGACTGCTCCCCGCGTTGCAGGGCGTCGAAGAGCACGCGCATCTCCCGTGCGAATCGGGGGTCGGTGCGCAGCGCGGGCGTGCGCGTCGTTGGGAGGTCGAGCCGGTGGTCGAGGACCACCCGCGCCGGGCGTCGCGTCAGCACGATCGCGCGGTCGGCGAGGAACGCGGCCTCGATGATCGAGTGCGTCACGAACAGGACCGTCATCCGGCGATCGGTCCACAGGGCGCGAAGCTGATCGTCGAGGTGGTGGCGGGTGATCTCGTCGAGGGCGGCGAACGGTTCGTCGAGCAGGAGCAGCTCCGGGTCGGTCACCAGCGCGCGGGCGAGCGACGCGCGCATCCGCATCCCGCCCGACAGTTGAGCGGGGTAGCGACGGATCGCATCTGACAGCCCGACCTGCTCGATCGCCGCCCTCGCCCGCGACTCGCGCGTGGATTGATCGACGCCGCTCAGCTCCAGCGGCAACGCGACGTTCCGCAGTACGTTGCGCCAGGGGAGCAGGTGCGCGTCCTGAAACACGTACGCCGTGCGCGCCGGGCGGCTGAGCGTCACGCGGCCGGCGGTGGGACGGTCGAGGCCCGCGATCATGCGGAGCAGCGTCGACTTGCCGCTGCCCGACGGGCCGAGGATGGCGACG
>JBBSLV010000283.1:0-5510 GCA_038233535.1 Tepidisphaerales bacterium
AGCGGCTTGGTGTCAACCTTCGCCGGATCGCTGCCGGCGACGGCCGTCGCGGCTTGCGTCAGCCGGCGGGCGATGAACTCGCGGATCAGCGGGATGGCCGACTTCTGCGCCAGCAGGATCGCCCGCTCTGTATCCGCGCCGACCGCAGGCTCGGCGGCATACCAGTACATCAACGGGAGGTTGTGATCAGCCGCATCCTCGCCATGGGCAATAAGACGTTCCAGTGCCGACCAGCGTTCAAACGCCGGGAGCCGCTGGAGCGCGCTGGCGACGTAGAGCCGGACGACCGGCGATGGATCATTTGCCAGTTCGATCAGTGAGCTTTTCAGGATGTCGCCCTGGGTGCCCGACGAGGGAGCCGTTGCTTGCTTGAAAGGCCCCGTCAGGTCCATCGGGCCGAACCCTTCAGCCGCGAGTTGGACGGCCCATGCGCGGACGTAGGGGTCTTGGGCCTTGAATTGAGCCAGGAGGATATCCCGACCCAGCGCGCCGCTGCAATGCAGCGCCCACAAGGCGCGCAGCTTCTTCGGCGCGTCCTTCTCCGCCTTCAACATCTCGACGAGCGACGCGCCCACTTCCGGGCCGGCGTTGCGCTCCTGAAGCAAGCGCCGTGCGTGGCGGACGTACCAGTCATTTGCATGAAGCTGGTACTCGACGAGTTCGCCATTTGTCGCCTTCACAAGGTCAACCTTCACCGCCGGCTGGTTGTTGTACGTGATCTTGTAAATCCGCCCGTTCGTGCGGTCCCAGATCTCCGTCATCGGGTTGTGACACGCCTGCTTGTCGTACCAGTCGATCACGTAGACCGACCCATCGGGTCCATACCGGAAATTGATCAGGCGCGACCACTTGTCATTCATCAGCACGGGGTCGGGCATGTGACTGCCGACGTACCCGGAACCCTTGGCGTTCAGCTTGTCGTTATTCAACCGGTTGCCGTGGATGTTGCTCATGAACAGCGTGTCGCGGTACTGCTCCGGCCAACTGTCGCCGAGGTAAATCATGGCGCCGCAGTGCGCGTGCCCCCCGCCCGCGGAGCCGGATTTCTCGTTCCCCGCGTGCGGACCGCCTTCGCCCAGCCAGTGGACGTGGTCGCCTATTGTTTCGATGTCGCGGTAGACGTACGGGCTGAAGTGCTGCCCGGCCTGGCGCTGGTAGCGCGCGCCCTGGATGACGTGGTACAGGTGCGGGATGACGCAGGCGGTGATAAATGCCTGCCCGCGGTCGTTGAAGTCGATGCCCCACGGGTTGCTCGTGCCCTCGGCGAAGACTTCGAACACGTGCTTTGTGGGATGGTAGCGCCAGACGCCGGCGTTGATCGGGACGCGCTGCTCATCCGGCGTGCCCGGCTTGCCGACACGCGAGTACGTGAACACGCCGTGACACCCATACAGCCACCCGTCGGGGCCCCAGTTAAATCCATTGAGCGTCTCGTGCGTATCCTGCCACGCCCACCCGTCGAGCAGAATCTGCGGGGGACCATCGGGTTTGTCGTCACCGTTTTTGTCGGGGATGAACAGCAGGTGCGGCGCCGCGCCGACCCATACCCCCCCGAAGCCGACTTCGATCCCGCTGACAAGGTTGAGATTTTCCGCGAACACGGTGCGCTTGTCATGCTTTCCGTCGCCGTCGGTGTCCTCGAGGATGATGATCCGGTCGCGGCCCTTGCCGTCTTCGGCGCGGATGGGATACGTCCACGCCTCGGCGACCCACAGCCGCCCGCGGTCGTCGATCGTGAAGCCGATCGGCTGGTTGACATCCGGCTCGCCGGCGAAGAGCGTCGCGGTGAACCCTTCGGGCAGCGTCATCGCCCGGGCGGCTTCCTCCGGCTGAAGGCCCGCGTGCTTCACCGCATCGGGCGCGAGGAGCACGCGTTTTTTTACCTTTGGCTCGTCGGAATAAAACTTGAAGTCGTCGAAGTTGACGTGCCCCCAGGAAAAGCTGTGGTCGTCGACCACGCGCAGGTACACGCGCCGGCCCTGGATCGGGCGCAAATCGACGACGACGGGAGACATGTCCTCGCGGTTGTCGCCGGCGGCGTGGAAGAACAGCTTGTTGTCATCCTCCAGCACGATGTCGACGCTCGCGTCGTTCGCTCCTCCGCCGATGAGGAACATCGCCCACGGGTGGGTGACCACAAACGGCTTGCTCGTGAGGATGCCGCGCGGACCATCCTGGTTGATCTCGAACGTGCCGATCCAGAAGTTGCCCCCGTGGCGCGAGTGCGAGTCTCCGCGGCGGACGTTGATGGTGTCGCCCTTGATCGGCTGGCCCGCGAATGCGTTGCCGCTGGCGGTCCAGTCGCGCAGGTCGCCGGTCTCGAAGTCGGTGTTCAGCGGCTTGCCGTCGTCGCCCACCGGCAGGACGCCGGCGTGGCGTGCCTTTTCATCGGCGGCGCGGTCTTCGGCGATGCGAGACTGCGCGAACACGGGCGCCGGTGAACAGACGGCGAGAACGATGGCGACAGTCAGCGTGATCGCTGATCGGGACATGACATGATCTCCGCGCGTGAAGGAAGGCACAGGTAACGTGTGGTGGGAGAGAGTTTAACTTGCGGCACGGCGGAGTACAGCCCGGCGCGCCGCCCGCAGGCGTCGCGACGACAGGAAATCGCCGCCGCGTGTCGCGCCTTTGCGGCGTGCTCTCCACATCTTGCCCGCCTGCGGTATCATCCTCCATCGTTCGCATCAAACCTCTCTCTCGGAGCAACGGACATGTCCAGAGCATATCGTTCCCTCATCCGGCACGGATTGCGTCGCGGCCTCCCTTCGCGCGCGGGTTTTTCGCGGCGCGACTTTCTCCGTCGCACCGGCGCGCTGACCGTCAGCGCGGCGACAATGTCGAGCCTGGGATTTCTCACCACCGGCTGCGCGTCGAGCAACGATGAAGCGCCGGCGGGCGCGGGGCTGCGCGTGGTCGTGATCGGCGCCGGCTTCTCGGGCCTGGCGTGCGCCGACCAGCTCAAGCGCAACGGCGCGAGCGTCACCGTCCTCGAAGCCTCCGATCGTCCCGGCGGGCGCGTCTTCACCGATCGGCAGTTTATCAAGGGCAAAAGCGTCGAGCTGGGCGGGGAATTCATCGGCGAAAACCACCCCACGTGGATCGCCTTCGCCAACCAGCACAAGCTCACGCTCGACGAAGTCGCCGAGTACGAAGGCGACACCGCGCTGATCCTCGGCGGAAAGCTGATCCCCCCCGACCACGCCGACGCGCTGTACGAGCAGCTCGACGGGGCGCTGGCTCAGCTCATCGAGATGTCCAGGTCGATCGACCCGCTTCGGCCATACACCTCGCCCAACGCGAAGGAACTCGACAACACCAGCTTCCGCGATTACGTCGCGAAGCTGTCGATCAGCGACGACGCAAAAGAGCTTATTCGCGTCGAGGAGGAGGCCGACCAGGGCGTGCCCACGGAGAAGATGTCCCTCCTCTGCTACCTCGCGCTGGTGAACGGTCACGGCGGGAAGGATTACTACGAGATCACGGAGACCCACCGTCTTGCCGGCGGCAACGACGCTCTGGCGACGGCGATGGCCAAGGCGCTGGGCAGCGACGTGCGATTCAAGTCCGTCGCCGTCGCGATCGAGCGCCGGAGAAACGGCGCGACCGTCAAGACCAACGACGGCAAGAGCCACGACGCCGACGCCGTCGTCCTTGCGATCCCGCCCAGCGTGTGGAGCACGATCCAGTTCACGCCCAAACTCGACCCGCAGTTGCGGCCGCAGATGGGCTCGAACGTGAAGCTGCTGACCGCGATCAATAAGCCCGTGTGGGAGGAGGCCAGACTCCACCCTGATCTCGTCACCGACGCTCTGGTGAACCTCACCTGGATCTCCACCGACGGCAAAGGCGGCCCGGACGACCTGATCGGCTTCACGTTTTTCTCCGGCGGGCAATACTCCGAAAAGCTCCGCGCCATCACCCCCCCGAACGAACGCGCGAAGCAGGCGATCGCGTCGGTGGCGCCGGCGTATCCGAACATCGCCGACCACATCAAAAAGGACCGGTTCATGGACTGGCCCAGCCACCCGCGCGCCAAGGCAAGCTACAGCTTCCCCGCGCCCGGGCAGGTGACGGCTTTCGGACCCACCCTGATCGACGGCATCCACGATGGCCTGGCCCCGCTCCGATTCGCCGGCGAGCACACCGCGTACGGATTCATCGGATACATGGAAGGCGCCCTCTCCAGCGGCGTGCGCGTGGCGAAGGAACTCGTGAAGCAGCACGCGGGGAAATAGCACAGGAGCAGGCGTAGCTCGCTCCTGTGCTATTTCGCCGGCGCCGTCCCGGCCTCCAGCCGGAACGTTTGCAGGATTGCCGGATCGACCTCGATGTTCAGGGGTTTTCCTTCCGTTCGAGAATCACCACCCAATCGTGGTCGATGCCCGGGGGCGGGGGGCAGGTCCAGGAGCCGTTTTCGCCTGTTTTGACGGGAGGCAGGGGGGTTTTCGCGCCGGTCATTGGGTCGAAACAGGTCGCGACGTAGGTGGCTGCCTTGTCGAGGTCGTGGACCTCGATGGCCATCGGGTCCGGCACGTACGTGATGCGCACGACGCCGGGGATCCCCGTCGATTGCGGACCATGCATGGTGTGGTCCACCGGCGGGTCCATTTGCGCGCCCCATGGCCCCTGGCCGTAGGGGGCGATCGCTTTCGCTTGACTCCATGCGGCATCGTCGAAGCCGGCGGTGTTCCAACCATCGGGTTCGCTTTTGGACGCGCGCCACGACTCGTCCGAATCGATCTTTAGCGACTCGCCGTCATCGAACTGGATATCGAGGCCGGCAATCAGCCCGGCTGGGTTGGCGCCGGGGCTGGGTTGGTTCTCGGCGACGATGGCGATGACGTTGGTCGTGCCCGGTTTAAGCGCAGCCGCAAAGTCCTCAAACTGCTGGCTCACCTGCCAATTGCTTCCGGTTCCCAGCGCTTTGCCGTTCACATGCGCGGTGAACGCATTGTCCGCCGACACGCGCAGCCGGGCGCTCTTGATCATCTTGCCGGCGGGTATCGCGAAGGATCGACGGAAATATCGTTTCTCAGCCGGGGCATCCTGGGTGGGATCGCCTTCGGGAAACCAGATCCATTTGCCCGCGTCCAAGGAGATGAGCGATCGGCCGGCGAACGTCGCCCACTCCGGATGCGGCGTAAACTCGTGCCAGGCGAACTCCTGGAACAGCTTCTTGCCCAAACTCACATGCGTCGAGCCGGGAAGGTTCATGGCGTCTTCCCACGTGATCGCGCCGTATCCCGTACCCGCCGGCATGTGCGGCGACGGGCCATGCGGATCACCGGGGCGGTTCACCTGCCAGATTCCGTTGGCGCCGTACGTGTGACCGGCGGCGCCGTTGGTCATGCACAGCCAGAACATTCGGCGCGTCCACAGGGTCGGGAGCGTATCGCTCAGCATCTCGTAGGCGGCCTCCCCGTTGATCGTGGGCATGACCGGCTCGGCCGCGTAGGAGCGGCGAACGATTTCCAGCGTGACGGGCACGGCCTCGCGCTGGCCGTGCG
>JBBSLV010000284.1:0-5508 GCA_038233535.1 Tepidisphaerales bacterium
AGCGTCCGCTCGACCTCGCCCTTGGTCAGCGGGTGGGGACTCTCACCCCGCAGCAGCGCTTTCATCGGCGACGCGCACAGCGCGCGCAGCCGCCCGACCGTCTCGGTCAAGATCAGCAGCTTCGTCTGCTTCAACTCAAGTTCGATCGACTCGCCGGTGGGCATCTGCGCCTCAATTTCGCGATCGGGGATGCGCAGGTCGATCATCTGGCGCTTGAGGTCTTCGCTGCGGTCGGTGCGGACCGGCGTTCCCGTAAACGCGGTCACCGGTCGGCGGCCGCGGGTCGTGTCGATGCGGAGGCGCTCGTCCTTGAGCAGCCGCTCGACGTGTTCGATGAACCGCCGCTCGCTGGTGCGGTGGGCGGATGGATCAGTGCTGTTTTTCATCGTGAACTGCAACCACGTCAAAACCATGTTGCGTCGATCGATTCCTTCGGCCGACGAGATACCCCAGCGCGAACAAACCCGCGCCGAATGCCGCCAGAATGATAACGATTAAAGCGATGCCCATCAGTGCCATGCCCGTTCTGTTCGTCTGAGTTACGGACCATTGCCGTTCGTGCCGGCGCCGGCATCATGCGGGCGCGCCGGCACGTCGCCGCTGCGCGCTTGAATGACCTCGAATCCGCGCTTCGTCCTCCGTCCGATCGTGAAACGGATGATGAGAAAGACGGCGACGAGAACCAGCCACGCCCAACCGATGACGGAGAGGATGAAATACAGTTTCGTCATGCGACGTCGCCGATGACCGTTCCGGCGCGGGCCCCGCAGCGGGTGCAGAAGTTGGCCGGCAGCGGAATGGGCGCCCGGCACCGTTCCCCGCGGCACAGGATGCTTGCCCGGGCAAACTGCGGCACGCGCAGCACGGGCCGGCGCAGCAGCAGGATCGTGCGGACCCGATCCGCCGCCTCGGCGCGCACGAGCGCGCTTGTCCGGCTGATATAGCGTCGTTGGACCGCCCCCGCCAGCATCAGCGGCAACCCCCAGATGCCGCCGGCCATTAGCATGGCCAGCGCCCCAAGCAGCCAGAGCGGGTGCGCCCCGAACCCGACGCGCGGGCGCGACAGCGGCTCAACGCCTTCCCATTGCGCGACGCGATTGAATTTCTGGATGAACCGCCGCACGTCGCCGGCGTGGAGCTGCACCCCAAGCCAGTGCAGCGCGTAGGCGATGAAAAGCCCGATCGTCCAGGCGACGAACAGGTCCGGCCGGAACACGTCCGACGTCGCGCGCCAACGGACGCCGAACGTCGAGGAGAACAGCGTATGCCCGGGGCTCGGCGCATCCCACAGTTGAATCGCGAAGAACGCCACGACCGCCGCCAGCCAGAGCCACGCCGTCGCGGCGAGGAGCCCGCGCCAGCGGAGCTTTTCGGCCTCTTCGGGAAGCGTTGCGGCGTCGGGGTGACCGGTCTGGATTCGCACCCATTCCGCGAGGTGCCAGAACTGCTGCCGCTCGAGACGGACGTAACGGTGAAAGTTCTGCGTCCAGCGCAGCAGCGGAAGGACGCCGAAGGAGAGAAAGCCGATGACGAGCGTCGCAACGACGCCCCATGAATAATGGCCACGGAAGCTGCGCGAGAGACTGCGCAGCACCCCGCCGGCGAGGTGATCCGGCCCGACCGGCGCCTCGGCGGGCGGTTCGGACGCGGTCTGCGCCGAGGCGGCGGGATAAGCTTGCAGCACCGACACTTCGATCTCGCCCTCGGCTTTCCGTGGCATGGGTTTTCAACCCATGCGTTTCAACAACAGAGGCACGAATTGCAAACCCGTGCCACCCATCCGCATGCGACCCTCACCACATCGCCACGCGCCGCACCGGCGCCTGCTGCGCCGCCCGCATCGGCGTGCCGCACCGGCGGCAGAACGCCGCGACGGCCACGTTTTCCGCGCGGCACCGCTCGTTCGCACACCGCGGCCTTCCTGCGTCGCCCGCGAGCATCGCCGTCGCCGGCCGATCGCGGAACGGCAGCATCAGCACCCGGCTGATCGCGCTGACGATCACCACGACCAGCCACCCACCGAACAGCAGCGCGGTGATCCCGATCACCGCGACGAAGATGAGGATGGCGACCACGGTCTCAAGCATGATTCATCACCGCCGGCGGCTGCGATGCCAGCGCATGGCCGCAGAAGATACAGTATTGGTCTGCCGCGTCCGGGTAAGCGCCGCATTTCCCGCACCGGCGGATGGTGGCGGCAATCTGCACGCCGCAGTGCATGCAGAACTGGTCCCCGAAGTTCACGCCCCGCCGGCACTGCGGGCACGCCGGCGTCGTCAGCACGCGCGCGGGCAGTGCCGCGGTGCTCTTATCGTTCAGCGCGGCGAGGAATTCATCCGCCGACGTGAACCGCTTCTCCAGCCGCGCATATGCCCGGCGGAACACGTCATCGAGCTGCTTGGGCACGTTCGAATTCACGTCGCCGGGCACGTCCGTGCCCGCAGGGCGCTCCCCGGTGAGCAGTTCGTAAAGCACGACCCCGCAACCGGACAAATCCGCCCGCGCGTCGGCGTCGGCGGCGCCGCTGCGCACCTCGGGCGCCATGTAGTCCAGCGTGCCGGCCAGCTCGCGGGCCTTGGGATCGTTCAGCGACGCGGAATACGCGATCGACTGCATCGCCCCCTTGATCACCCCGTCGCCGGCCGCGCGGCCAAGACCAAAATCGGTGACCTTCACGACGCCCTCGGTCGCGTATCCGTCACGGGACGCGCGCTCGTGCACGAGGATGTTCTCCGGCTTAACGTCGCGGTGCACGATGCCCTTCTCGTGCGCGTACTTCAGCCCCGCCAGCACCTGCCGCATAACCGCCACCGCGTCGGCGGGCGTGAGCGATTTCGCCCCGATGATCGGCCGGAGGCTCGTGCCGGGCACGTATTCGGTCGCGAGGTACGCGGGATCGGCGTACGGGTCGAAGGCGAGCGCCCGCGCGATGTTCGGATGCACAAGCCCCTGCACGGCCGCCCCCTCTCGCTGGAGGTTGCGGAGGTACTGCGGATCGGTCGGGATCTTCACGGCCACGACCTGGTCCAGCCACACGTGATGCCGCGCGCGCCACACCTCCCCGAACGCGCCGCGCCCAAGCGGCTCGTCGAGGACGTATTCGCCGATTCGTTGACCTGACTGCGACATCCGTTCACCCGTTAGAATGACCATCAAGAAAACTTAGCCACCAATGGGGCACCGATTGACACCGATAAAGCATGGGATTAGATTTGATTTCTAATCGGTGATCATCGGTGCCCCATCGGTGGCTCAATTCTTTCCGCTCACGCCGCTTTCTCCGCGATCCAGTCGCAGGCGAAGAGGTTGTACGTCGCGGCTATCAGAGCACCGACGGCGAAAAACGTCCACGCGGTCGGGCCGGGCATCGACCACCCGAACAGCCAGCCCAGCAGCGCCACCTCCAGTACAGTGTATACCAGGACCAGCACGGCCCCGGCGAAATTGCTCTCCGCCTTGGCAACCCGCCCGATGACGAAGAACGTCACCCACGGGAGCACGACGACCACGCCCAACCACGCGACGATCTTCCCCGTCCCCCCGAGCAGCACCTGCCGGGTCGGCTCGTCCATCCGCCACCACGAAATTCCCGCCGCGACCACGGCCAGCGCCACGGCCCCGGAGACGACCTTTCCGGTGACGGTTTTCAGCAGCTCCATTCGACATCGTATCTTAGCGGTTCCCCGTCGGGGGAAGCTTATAAAACCGGGGGAGTTTCCTCCCCTTCAGACTGAAGCAAAACGTGAAATCGCCACGACACCAAGGGCGCCCAAGCGGTTTTCGTGACGAAGACACAGGTTAAAAACCCGTGCTACGAAAAAATTCACAAGCTCAGCGTGTGATCAGAACGTTCCGCTGTGCTCGACTTCCTGCTTGTACGCGCGGAGCGCGTCCCGCCAGTCGCGCATGGGTCTACCGACGAGCGTCTCGAACGGCGTGAGATCGAGCACGCTGTACGCCGGGCGCGTGGCGCTCTCCGGGCGCTGGGCCTTCCATGCGTCGCTCGTTGTGGGTTGAAGGTCTGGGGTCATCCCCCATTCCTTGAAGATAGCGCGGGCGAAATCGAACCAGTTCGTCTGGCCGGCGTTGGAGAGGTGCCAGACGCCGCGCGCGTCGCGATCGAGCAGGTCGAGCGTGGCGGCGGCGAGGTCGAGCGTGTACGTCGGAGTGCCGACCTGGTCGTTGAGGACGCGCAGCGGCTTGCCCGCCGTGGCGACGTTCACCATCGTCTTGACGAAGTTCGGGCCGTTGGGGCCGTAGAGCCAGGCGGTGCGGAGGATGAGATAATCCAGCCCGGCGGCGCGTTGGATCGCCTGCTCGCCGAGAAGCTTTGATTCCCCGTACGCGCTCTGCGGGCCGACCGGATCGTTTGGCCGAAGCGGCCGGCGGAGCGTGCCGTCGAAAACGTAGTCGGTGCTGTAGTGGACGAGCTTCGCGCCGTGCTTGCGGCACAGTGTCGCGAGGTTTCCCGGACCCTCGCCGTTGACCTTATTGGCAACGTCGGTTTCCTTCTCCGCCAGGTCGACTTTGGTGTACGCGGCGCAGTTGAGGACGAGCGTCGGGCGATAGTCTTCGAACATCAACTCGACCTGCGGAGCGTCGGTGATGTCCCACTCCTGGCGCGTCACCGCGCTGAAGGTCAGGCCGCGCGCGCCCAGCGTCTGCTTGAGCGCGTATGCAAGCATCCCGCCCGCGCCGGTGATGACGATGGAATCGTAGAGCTTGCCCACGTCGAATCACCGCCCCGCGTACTGCGTCTCGTAGTACTTCAGATATTCGCCGCTCTTGATCGACCGCCACCACGATTCGTTGTCCTTGAACCACTGGATCGTCGTCTTGATCGCGTTCTCGAATTTGTGCTTCGGCCACCAGCCCAGCTCCTGCTGGATCTTCGTCGCGTCAATCGCGTAACGACGGTCATGGCCGGGGCGGTCTTTCACGTATCGGACCGACGCATCCCAGTCCTTGCCCATCTCGCGGAGGATCGTTTCGGTGATCTTGCGGTTGGTGATCTCGTTGTTCCCGCCGATGTTATAGACCTCGCCGAAACGACCCTTGTTGAGCACCGTCCAGATCGCGTCGCAGTGGTCCTCGACGTAAAGCCAGTCGCGGATGTTCATCCCGTCGCCGTAGAGCGGCACCTGCTTGCCCTCCATCAGGTTCGTGACGAACAGCGGGATCATCTTCTCCGGAAAATGGTACGGCCCGTAGTTGTTGCTGCACCGCGTGATGAGCACCGGCATGGTGAAGGTGTGAAAGTACGACCGCACGAGGCAGTCGCCAGCGGCCTTGCTGGCGCTGTAGGGGCTGTTGGGCTGGAGCGGGGTTTCCTCCGTGAACTTAATCTCCGGCTTGTCCTCCGGGAGCGTGCCATAGACTTCATCCGTGCCCACCTGGAGGAATTTCCGCACGTTCTTCGCCCGCGCCACGTCGAGCAGCACCTGCGTGCCGACGACGTTCGCCTGCACGAACGGCCCGGAGCCCATGATCGAGCGATCGACGTGGCTC
>JBBSLV010000285.1:0-5458 GCA_038233535.1 Tepidisphaerales bacterium
CGGGCGTGATCGCGCGCCACGCGAAGCCCGCTGAGACGAATGTCAGTGGGTGAGAAACGTGCTCATCCCCGTTTAGCCGCCTCGCGCGAGGCGGCGAACTGGGGACGGTCAACCGGGCGCGGACAATCCGCGCCACAGATACCACGTGGCGATCGTGCGGTACGGGCGCCAGCGTTCACCAAGGTCGGTGAGCGTCCTGGCGCTCGGCCGTTCAGCGAGTCCGTAGGCGACCTTCACGCCCTCGCGCAAGCCCAGGTCGTCCACCGGGAGCACGTCCGGGCGGTTCAGCACGAACATCAGGAACATCTCTCCCGTCCAGCGCCCGACACCCTTCACCTGCGTGAGCGCCTGGATGATGTCCTCATCGCTCATGCGGTTAAACCGCCGGGTGGGGATCGCGCCGGTGGCGAAGCGCTGGGCGAGGTCGAGGACGTACGCCCGTTTCTGGCGCGAGAGGCCGCACGTGCGGATGAGCGGCTCGTCGCCGCAGGTGAGGAACGTGGCGACGCGCGCCGGCGTCGGGCGGCGCAGGGGGAACCGGTCGCGGAATCGCCCGAAGAGCGTGGCGGCGACTTTTGTCGAGATCTGCTGGTTGAAGATCGACTTGCAGAGGACGACGAAGTAGTCGCGCCGGGGGTGCAGCGTGCACGGCCCGACGCGGGCGATGAGTTTCTTCATCACCGGGTCGCGGCGGAGGTGCTTCAGGGCGGCGGACCACTCGGGGTCGCGGGGAGGGGTTTGGAACCACATGCAGGCAATCGTAGTCGCGCCGCTTGCGGCTTAGCGGATCGACCTGCATGGATCCGCAAAGCCGCAAGCGAAAGACTTTTCACTCTCCCGTTTGTCACGCGCTGGCGACGCTTGCCCGTCTCCCTTACAATCTCCGCCTCGACCTTACCCATTGGAGCCCCCCATGCGTGTGCCGCTGAAACTGAACTCGATCGAACAGGAACACCTGCAGGAGCTCTACAACGCCGCCGGCGTTGCGCGCGACGAGCTGCCGTACTCGGAAAAATTCGAGGAAATCTGGTCCGGCTTCCAGGACCGGACGTTCAAGAACGCCGAGCGCGAGCAGGTGTACGGCGCGATCATCAAATACGTCCGCAGCAGCTCGAACGCTTCGACGGAACAGCCCGACAGCAAGCTCAGCGAGGACCAGGCCAAGCAGGTCAAAATGCTGCTCCCCCGCCACGCCAAGGGCGGGAAGATCCTCCCGTACAGCGACGAAATCGACGCTGCCCGCAAGGAGTTCATCAAGCTGTCGGGCGTTGAGATGAGCGAGCAGGAGTTTTGGAGTGCGATTATGCGGGCGCAAGGTCCCAAGCGTCGCCCGCCCAAGCGTGCCAAGGTGACCGCGCCTGCCGAAGAGGACGAGGGGTCGGGGGACGACGAGTAGGTAGCCGAAGCGCTCGCGGTCCAGGAATCGCGCGGCTATTTCGACCCACCCTCTTTCATAGCCGCAGGCGGAAGCCGCGGTCTTTTCCTTGTGCGCGCTGCGAGATCCGTGGGAGCAATCCGTGGCGGTGGAGCAACCCGGGGCTTCCGCCTCCGGCTATTAAGGATGATCGCGTCTGCGCACAAATGCGCACACGGATCGATTGACTTCGTTACCCCCAATTCCTATAGATGAATAGGAATAGGACGTGAAATGTCAACGATAACTTGGAAAGATCGGCTTCGCGGGCAGCTCCCGCCCGGGTGGGAGACGCAGATCGACGAATTCGACGCGCAGATCGCGCTGCGCAAGGTCGGACGCATCGACGAGAAGGTGTTCGCCGAAACGCGCTTGCGCCGCGGGTCGTACGGGCAGCGCTACGACAACGGCTTCCGCCACGACGGGTTCGACACGCAGACCCTACCCTACCCCCCGCTCACCAAAGGCCCCGAGACGTTCTGGGACGCCCCGGGCATGCAGCGCATCAAGATCCCGTTCGGGGGGATGAACCCCGAGCAGATGATGGTGCTGGCCGAGCTGGCGGAAGAATATTCCGACGCCATCTGCCACATCACGACGCGCCAGGACATCCAGCTCCACTTCATCCACATTGACGAGTGCCCCGACATCTTTCGTCGTCTCGCGGCCGTCGGCATCACGTCGCGCGAGGCGTGCGGCAACTCCGTCCGCAACGTCACCGCCTGCCCGCTGGCGGGCGTGTGCAACACCGAATCATTCGACGTCACGCCGTACGCCAAGGCGTGCGCATTTTACCTGCTGGGCCACCGCGACACGCAGGACTTCGGGCGCAAGTTCAAGATCGCGTTCTCCGGGTGCCGGGATGAGGCGTGCGCGCTCGTGTCGATGCACGACCTGGGCGGCATCGCCGCCATCAAGGACGGGAAGCGCGGTTTCGAGCTGTACGTGGGCGGCGGATTGGGCGCCGTGCCGCACCAGGCGAAGCTGATGATGGAGTTCTGCCCTGAGGAAGAACTGCTGCCCATGGCCCGCGCGATCGGACGCGTGTTTGCCCGGCTGGGCGAGAAGAAAAACCGCAATCGCGCGCGATTGAAGTTCGTCGTGCAGAAGCTGGGCATCGACGAGTTCCGCCGCCTCGTCGAGCAAGAGCGCAACACGATGCCCGAAGATCCGTCCTGGCGGACGTTCTTCGACGAGATTCCGCGCTGGGACGAGCAGCCGGGCGAGAAGGTCGTGCAGCTGAGCGTCAACGGCAGCAAGAAATCGCCGGAGTTCGCGAAGTGGGAGAAAACCAACATCTACCCCCAGCGTCAGAGCGGCTACGTCGTCGCGACGATCACCTGCCCGCTTGGCGATCTCACGAGCGACCAGATGCGGGCGCTGGCGCATCTCTCGCGCAAGTACGCGGGCGGGAACGTCCGCACGACGGTCGAGCAGAACCTGGTGTTCCGCTGGGTTCCCGCCGACAAGGTCGAAGCGCTCTACAACGATCTGAAGCAGCTCGGGCTGAGCGATCCCGGCGCCGGCACGATCGTGGACGTCACCGCCTGCCCCGGCACCGACACGTGCAAGCTGGGCATCAGTTCCTCGCGCGGTCTCGCCGGCGAGCTGCGCACGCGGCTGGCGGAAAAAGCCGTCAACATGAACGCGGCCGTCGAGCAGCTGCGCATCAAGGTCTCCGGGTGCTTCAACTCCTGCGGCCAGCACCACGTCGCCGACATCGGTTTCTACGGCAACAGCCGTACCGTCGGGGGCTTCAGCGTCCCGCACTTTCAAGTGATGCTCGGGGGGCAGTGGAGCGAGAACGGGGCGTCGTACGCGCTGGCGATGGGCGCCGTCCCGTCCAAGCGCGTCCCCGAGCTCGTCAACACGCTCACCGAACGCTACGTCACCGACCGTCAGGGGGACGAATCGTTCCAGGCGTGGTGCCGGCGCGTCGGCAAAAAGGAACTGAAAACGATCGTCGACCCATTCGACGCGAAAACGACCCCTCTCCCGCCGCAGCCGGTCGATCCGACGGCGTATCAGGACTGGGGCGACCCCCGCGC
Source organism: Tepidisphaerales bacterium (assembly GCA_038233535.1). Taxonomy (GTDB): domain Bacteria; phylum Planctomycetota; class Phycisphaerae; order Tepidisphaerales; family Tepidisphaeraceae; genus DASYWJ01. The sequence continues at coordinate 3,463 of JBBSLV010000285.1, forward strand.
GTACCAGATGAGCGTCGCCATGGGCGAATGCGCCGGCGAAGTCATCACCCTCGCCGATTTCGGCTTCACCGCCGCCGAGACGCTCGCGTTCGAGTCGTCCCTGCTGCTCGACGACGGCAACTACCACGCTGCCGACCAGCGGGCGTACGAGGCGATGCTCAAGGCCGCTCACACGCTCGTGCAACTCGAGTGGCTTGACGCGCCGACGGACGAGAAAACGGTCGTCGAGGAGTTCCGCAAGCGCTTCGTCGATACGAAGATCTTCCTGGACAAATACCACGGGAATCAGTTCAGCAACTACCTGTTCAACCGGTTCGAGCACGGCCCGGACGCCCGCTTCACAAAAGACACGGCCCACAAGCTGATCGAAGAGGCCAACCTCTTCATCGACGCCGCCCACAAGGCCCACGCGCAGTGGCAGCAGAAGCTCAACGTGCTGAACTGAGATATCATTCGTCACTGGTCACTGGTCACTTGTCAAAAGAAGGCAGGTGGCTTGGCGTTCCTCTCCTTGACAAGTGACAAGTGACAAGTGACAAGTGACTACCTAATGGACTCTCACAAGATCGTCGTGAAGTTGTTCGTGGAAGATGCTTCGCGCCTCGACGTGCACGAGTTCGTGCCGATCTTCCACTCCTGGATTCAGCAGCGGTCGGTGCCGGATCACCTCCTGATCGACGTCTCCGACTACGCGCACGTCCACCACGGCCCCGGCACCCTGCTCGTTACGCACGAAGCGAACTTCTACACGGACATGGGCGAAGGCCGGCTCGGGTTGATGTACGCGCGCAAGCAGCCGTTCCCCGGCACGTTCACCGACCGGCTGCGCCAGGCGTTCGTCGCAGCGCTCGAAGGGTGCAGGCGATTGGAGACCGATGCCCGCCTCGCCGGCCGGATCAAGTTCAAGACGGACGAAGTGCTGATTTCCATTGCCGACCGGTTGCTCGCCCCGAGCACGCCGGAGACGTTTCAGACCGTCCAGCCGGCGCTTCAGCAGTTCTTCGCCGAGACCTACGGAACCGACGTCGCTCTGCGCCAGGTCGGCACGGACGAAACCCCGTTCAAGGTCGAACTGGTGGCGAAGCAATCTCCGTCGATTGAATCCCTGCTGTCGCGTCTTGCGGCTACCGCGACAGCGCCCGCTCGATGAGCGAGCGCTCCCGCTCCGGCAGTTTTAGCCCCAATGCGGCGTCATGCCCGCGCGGGGACATTTTTGCCCACGTTCGCCGGAGGATGCGGATCAGCTTCTCCTCGTCGTGGTCCGCCGCGAACTCCGCGAAATAATTTTCGAGGAACACGAGGCAGATCACGTCCTCCAGCAGCTGCATCTCCGGGTCGGCCTTGATGTTCTCCTTGCGCACGAGCGATTGCACGCGCTCGATCGTCGCGTTGTCGTAACCGACGTCGCGAAGAATTTCCCCCGCCTTTTGCGCGTGGAAGTCGTATAACGTCGTCCGCCACTTCAGGTAGCCGGGACGGTCCATCGGATAGTCGGCGCGCGGAATCGACCAGCGCATGAGGTGCTGGGAGCGGGCCGCGAGATGGACGGCTTCGGAACCGTTGGGCTCCAGCCGGGTCAGCCAGTCAGTCATCCGCCGGGCGTAAATCAGCTCCTTCGGCTGGGGGGCGCCGTCGACGAGGGTGACGTTCGGATCGCGCGCGTTGGCGGCGTCGAAGCGCTCGATGGCGGCGCGGAAGCGTGATTCGTCGATGGGGTTCATGGTTGGATATCGTACCTCCCGGGCGCGGCGCGTCCGTCGTCGCGTCCGTCTCGTGGGAGGAAGGAAGACCCAGCCGCTGAAGCGGCCTCGCCACGGGGAGCGGGGCGCGAACCTACACCCGGCGCGCGATACTCTCTATAATGTCCCCGCACGCGAACCGGAAGGAGTCGGAGTTGGCAAAACGTAGCCCCTTGGCGGAGCGACTGGACGAGGTGAAGCAGCGCATTGCCGCGGCCTGCGCCAAGGCCAGGCGCGAGGTGTCGGAAGTCACCCTC
>JBBSLV010000286.1:0-5453 GCA_038233535.1 Tepidisphaerales bacterium
CTCGTCGGCGACGTCGCGCATTTGCGCCGCGGCGGGCCCGAGCTGAAGGCTGATGAACTCAACGCCCCTTACCGCGGCGAGTGGGAGCAGTTCGCGCAGGCGCAGCGAGCGGTACGTGTCGAGCCGGCTCCCCGTCCACGCCAGCCCAACGCGCCGGCGACCGGTCGGCGGGAGCAGCGGCGTCACGCCGGCCGGGGGCGCGAGGTACGGGACTGTCGCGGGAATCGAATCCCGCCGCGTGTCGAACACCCGCGGGAGGCTGAGGATGGCGACCTGCGCGTCGAACGCCGGCAGCGGCCGGCCGCGCGGGATGATCGTGGCGGCGGGGAACGAGCAACGCCACAGCCGCGAGAGCTGCGGGTGACACTCGACGATCAGGCGCCCGCACCGCTCGGCAGCCAACGGCAAGTAGCGGGCGAACTGGATCATGTCGCCGAACCCCTGCTCCGCGTGAACGAGGAGCGTGCGGCCAGGCATCGGCGTGCCGTCCCACGCGGGGGCGCGCCTGCGCACGTCGGCGTGCTGCGTCCATCCGGCACAATCAAAGCGGCACTCATGTTCGCGCCACCCGGCCTCGAAGTCGCCGACCATCAAATGCGCCAGCGCGCGGTTGAGCCGGAATGCGGGAACGCTGGGGGCCAAGGCGATCGCTCGGTCGTATTCGGGCAGGGCGTCGCCGGGCCGCGCGGCGTCGATCAGGGCGGTCGCGAGGTTGGTGTGCGCCTCGGCGTGGTGGGGGGCCAGTCCAATGGCCGTGCGAAACGCTTCGATTGCGCCGTCCGTGTCGCCGCGCTTTTGCAACGCCGTGCCGAGGTTGTTCCATGCCGTCGATCGGTCCGGCTGAAGCGCGATCGCTCTGCGGTGGGCCGCGACGGCGTCGTCCAGCCGGTGCATCGATTCCAGCACCAGGCCGCGGTATTCGTGCGCTTCGGGCAAGCGCGGCGCCAGCTCGATGGCGCGGTCGTACTCCGCCAGCGCTTCGTCCAGCCGTTCCAACGCTTTAAGTGAAAGCGCCACGTTGACGCGCAGCGGCGCGGCGTCGCCGAGCTGCGCCATGGCCCGCCGCAACTGCTCGACGGCCTCCGCATGGAAGCCGAGCTTGGCCAGCGCCACGCCGAGGTTGGCCCGCGCGTCACCCGCGGAAGGGTCCAGCGCCACGGCGCGGCGCAGCGCTGCCACCGCCGCGTCAAAGCGCCCGAACCGCCCGTGCAGCATTCCCAGCCGCGCCGCCGTCGCCGCATTATTCGGCTCGATGTCCGCAGCGCGTTGCATCGCAGCGCATGCCTCTTCAAGCCGTCCCGCGATTTCGCACACGTGTGACAGGTTCACGTGAAACGGCGCGACGTTCGGCGCGAGCGTCACCGATCGCAAGACGAGGTCGATCGCGCGCGGTTGATCGCCCCGCTGGTGCGCGAGCAGCCCGAGGTAGTGCAGCGCGTGCGCATTACGGGGCTCGCCTGACAGCACGCGGCGGTAGATCGCCTCGGCCTCATCAAGCCGACCGGCGGCCTGATGCTCCATGGCGGTCTTGACCAGCGCGGGGCTCGACACGGGAAGGAGTGTAAACGGAAACGAGCGCCCGTCATCAACCGACCGGCGCCGGTTGAGGTCTCGTCACAACTTCGCAAGCAGGCGATTCACGCCTGCGTGGAGCGGCGGCGGCGCACGAGAAGCCCGCCCGCCGCGACGGCCGCGAAGCCGAGCATCGTCGGCTCCGGCACCGGCACGACCACGATGCCCCGGACGACGCTGCTCCCGAACCCCGTCGTCAGCGCCGAGAACGCGCCCGTCGGCGCTGCGTTGTACCCGCTCGTGTCGACGAGCTGGTTGATGCCCGCGCCGCTCGTCGTGTACAGCGTCACGTTGCCGAGTGCATCGACCGCGCCGTCGATGTTGAGGCTCGGGGAGCCGGTGAGGCTTCCATTGGACGTCCACGTCTCGCCCACAAGCGAGAACTTGTTCAGCTTGCCCCCGCTGCTGCCGTCGATCGCGTAGAGCGTGTCGACGCCGGCCACGCCCGCGTCCAGGTCGAACATCACGAACCCCTGCCAACTCTGCCCCCCCGGGCGCGGCAACGACAGACGTCACCAGCGGTGTGCCGGAAGTCGGGAGTCCGCCTTCGACGCGATCAATCCGGTTCGTCGAGCTGATGTACAAATCGCCGCCGAAAATCTCGACGCTGCGCAGATCGCTGGTGCGGAGGGTCGCCGCCCCGGTGGCGGTCGTCGTGCCGGCGGGGTCGACGTAAATCAAGCCCGTCGCGGTACCGTTCCTTGCTGTTCCAGCCACCCAGAACTGGTTGCCGTCCAGCGAGGCGACGCCGCGAATCGACGAGGAATTGAACGCGCCGGTGAGCGTGGTCGAGGTGTCCATCGTCCCGTCGAGCGACAGGCGACCCACAACGCGGTTGACCGACGCGGCGGACGAACTGTTTCCGCTGGTAAGACCCTCAGTGCGGCGGAAGCCGGCGAAGAGCAGGTGCTTGCCGTCGGCAGAGAGGTTCAACTGGCCTTCGGTGGGGGCGTTGCCCGAGGTGGTGAGCGCTGTCGAACCCGAGCCGGGCGTGGTGAACGTCTGCACGAAGATGCCCGCGGGCGTGTACTCGTCGATGCGGCCGACGGTGGCCTTTGACGTTGGCGCGTCCAGGCCGTCGCCCAACCGGTAGGCGAGGATGTTGCCTGGGGTGATGGGAGCGGCGATCGCGGCGCCGATTCCCATGCCGCTCAGCGTGGCGGCGACAGCACACACCAACGCGCCCTGCTTATAAGAATCCATGCTTCTCTCCCCGCCCGCGTGGGGCATGACCTTGTTCTCAACCGTCAGGGCAGAATGCCCCGGTTCCATTTCCGGCCAGTCTTTCGTCCCGGAAAACTGTAGATGGTGACGTTCGTGAAATGACCTGCCGAACCCGGAGCAATTATGATGCGGGTTGCAACGCTGTCAACAAAATATTGATGCCGCGCGTCGCACATTTAGCGATTGGGTCGGGCGTGTGCTGCGCGGGAACCAAGATGCGCAAACTTTGACGGATGTGCGGACCCGCAGGCGCCATGTCGCTCATCGCCGGGGCTGACAGCGGGGGCAGAAGTGCGTGGATCGCCCGCCGAGCACGATGCGCCGGACGGGTGTTCGGCAGGTCGTGCACGGCGCGGCCTCGCGGGCGTAGACGCGGTGGAGCGTCTGGAAGCCCCCGCGCTCGCCGTCGGCATCAACGTAGTCGCGCAGCGTGCTTCCGCGATGGCGGATCGCGCGGCGCAGGACGTGCTTGATCGCGCGCGTCAGCCGGGCGACGTCGTCGCCGCTCAAACGATCGGCGCGCTTGAGCGGATGAATGCCTGCGGCGAAGAGCGATTCGTCGACGTAAATGTTGCCCAGTCCCGCGACCACGCGCTGGTCCATCAGCGCGTTCTTCACGGCGCGCTTCGTCCGCGCGAGCTTGGCCAACAATTGCCGCGCCGTCATCGCCAGCGGCTCGGGGCCCATGCGGGCGTCGCCGGGCGAGGCGCCGGATCCCAGCCAGAAGATTCCCCCGAAGCGGCGCGGGTCGCGGAAGCGGAGCTGAACGCCGCTCGCCAAATCCGCGATGAAGTGCGTGTGCGGCTCTACCGGCGCCGCCGGCGGCGCAATGGTCATCCGGCCGGTCATGCCAAGGTGGATATACAGCGCGTTGCCGTCATCGAGCACGATCACGATGCGCTTGCCGCGGCGCGTGATCGTCGAGACGGTGCGACCGACCAGCGCGGCGGATAGATCAAACCCGCACGGGCGGACAATGTCGGGCCGCACGTGCGCGATCCGGCGGAATGTCCCGGCCGCGAGGTGCGGGGACAATGTGTCTACGACCGTCTGGACTTCCGGCAGTTCGGGCACGTGTGCAACTTTCGTTCGTCCGGCGCTTCCAGGCCTGTGTCGTAACGCAGTGAAAGTGTCACCAAGCCTGACGCAATGAAAGTGTCACCATCCGACCGGTTCATCGCAAGCTCCCCGCCGGCTCGATGGGTCGGGGAGGGTTTGAACCCGCCAGGCGGATCTGCTGTCTGGCCGTGGGCTTGTGAACCTGGTTGTTCTTCACGATTGGCCGGGTCTTGGGTGGAGCTGTCCAGGGGACGAAGCTCAGCCGCCGGCCGCCGTCGTTGATCCGCAGTGTTCCGTCCAACTGCTGCCACAGTTCCACCTGCTTCAAGCCGGCGCGGGCGCCTTTCAGCTGCAGCGTCTGACCCTGCCATTGCAGGCAACTGTCCAGCGAGACGCTGCGCTTCTCTTTCACGCACAGCACGCAGCTCAGATCGATCACCACCGGACGATGCGCGTCGGCGGCATCCGCCGGCTTCACGCCGAACTGCTCACTGAGCTTCTGAAAGAACCGGCTCTGGTCCAGCCACGCGTTGGCTTGCTCGATGCTGCTGATCTTTGCCAGACGCATCTCTTTGACCAGTCGATCCTGCAGGGTGCCGTTGGCGCGCTCGACCCTTCCCTTGGCCTGGGGACTTTTGGCCAGGATCAGCGTCACCTCCAGTTCCTTCATCGCCCGGCCGAACTGCGTCAGCACAGGCTTTTTGCTCTTGATCTCTTCCAGCGTCGTCTGGCGATCGGACCGGTAAATCCCGGCTCGATCGACGTACAGGCTCTGGGGAATCCCAAACTCATCACACCAGCGGCCGAAGATCTCCATCGCCCCGACAAGCGTCTCCTGCTCATGGAACCGGCCGCGCATCTGTCCTGTGGCATCATCGATCATCACCATCAAACAACACTTCCCGCCGCGACCTTCAAACCAGCGGTGATGCGAGCCGTCCATCTGCACCATCTGACCGAACCGCTCTTTACGCATCCGCCGACGACGCGAGCGACGGCCCTTGCGACATCGCTCCAGCAATCCCTCGCCGATCAGCCACCGCCGAACCGCGTCGTGGCTTACCCAAAGCCCGTGATCCGCTCCCAACTTCTCGGCCAGCAGCGTCGGCCCAAAGCCACGGTATGTGCTTCGATACAGATCCATCGCCTTGTCCCGCTCCTTTAACGCAATCTTCCGCGGACGGGCCTTGCCCCGCGAACGATGCACCAGCCCCTGGTCTCCTTCGGACCGGTAACGCCGATATACCCGGTGCATCTGCCGCAGCGACAATCCCAGCACCTGCGCCGCCACCGCTCGACTCAGTTCCCGATCCTTCACCCGGCTCAAAACCACCAGCCGCTCACGTTCCTTCCGATTCATCGCCAGTTGCTCCATCCGAGACATTTACCTCTGTTCGGATGGTGACACTTTCATTGCGTCAGGCTGATGACACTTTCACTGCGTTACGACACATGCGACCAGGGCTTCCGCATTTGATGTTCGGCGCACGTTAGGTATTGCGCGATTGGCCCTCCGGGGATAGGTTCTCACATCGGTCGCGAAGCTTCGCAGCAAAATCAACCTTGTCCCACAGAAAGGAGCTTGCGCATGAACGCCC
>JBBSLV010000287.1:0-5450 GCA_038233535.1 Tepidisphaerales bacterium
TCCCGCGCGGCGACGCGACCTTCCGCAACGCCGGGGGGCCGGCGGGGCTGTTCGGCGAGGCCCCCCCCGAGCCGGCCTCCCACGCGCTCGTTGGCCCGCCGCACCGCCTTGGGGCGACGGCCGCGAAATACAAAATTCCCGACGGGTCCCGGTTCCTCATGTATTGCGGCCGACTTTCGAGCGAGAAACGCATCGATCTGCTGATCGACGCGTTCGTGGCTCTTGCGCCCGAGCACCCAGAGTGGGATCTGCTGGTCGTGGGCGATGGGCCGGTTGGGGAGGAGATGCGCCAACGAGCGCGCGAACGATTCGGAGCGGACCAGACAAAGCGCGTGAGATGGTTGGGCGCCGTTCTCGACCCCGCCGACCTGGCGGCGGTCTACCGGCACGCGGACGTGCTGGTGCTGCCGAGCGATTTCGAGCCATGGGGCGTCGTCGTCAGCGAAGGCGCCGCGGCGGGGTTGGCGCTCGTGTGCAGCGATCGCGTGGGCGCCGCCATGGAACTGCTGTCCGACGGGGAGAACGGTCGGGTGTTCGGAGCAGGCAACGTCGCATCACTGCAAGCCGCGCTGGCCGACGTGATGAATCCCACACGGCTGGAGAAAATGAAGGCGGCCTCGTTGAGCATCGTGCGGCGGTGGCGTGCGGACAACAACCCCGTCGAAGGGCTTCGCCGGGGGCTTCAGGCGGTGGGGGTGTTGCCGCCCGTGCCCGCGACGACCGACCCCCGCCCGGGCCGTACCGACGCCGACCGCACCACTGGCCGAGTGCGCGTGCTTCACGTGGTTTCCAGCATCGATCCTCGAATGGGTGGGCCTGCGGTGGCGGTGGTCGGGCTGGCGTCGGCACAAAAGCGCGCCGGGCTGGACGTGCGCGTCATCAGCACCCACAGAGCCGGGGACGATCTGTCATCGGCCGACGTGCTTCGCGAGCAGGATATTCAAGTGCATCTGGTTGGTCCGACCAGCGGCCTGTTGAGCGGGCACCCGGCGCTGGCGTCGGCGCTGCAGGATGTCCTCGCCGCCGCGGACATCGTTCACATTCACGCGCTGTGGGAGGACATTCAGCACCACGCCGCCGTCGCTGCACGGCAGATCGGCATCCCCTACATCTTCCGTCCCTGTGGAATGCTCGACCCGTGGAGCCTGAGCCAGAGCCGATGGAAGAAGCGGCTGTACATGGCCTGGCGGCTGCGCCGCGACCTCAACGGCGCCGCCGCACTGCACTACACGGCAACTTTGGAGCGCGATGTCGCAGGGCCGCTGGAGCTGAAGCCGCTGTCGCTCGTCGAGCCCAACGGCGTAGACCTGTCGGAGTTTGAAGCGCTTCCTCCCGCCGGGACGTTCCGCTCGCGTTACCCGATGATCGGCGATCGCCCGCTCGTGCTGTTCCTCAGCCGGCTGCATCCCAAGAAAGGGATCGAACTGCTGTTGCCGGCGTTTGCCAGGGGCGCCCCCGCCGGCGCGGTGCTTGTCATCGCCGGCCCGGGGGAGGAGCGCTATACAGAGCAACTGATGGACCGAGCGGCCGCACTGGGGGTCAAGGATCGCGTACTATTCACGGGAATGCTCCGCGGGCGCGATCGAGTCGCCGCGTTCGCCGACGCCGACCTGTTCGTGCTCCCAAGCTACCAGGAGAATTTCGGCATCGCCGTGGTCGAATCGCTGGCCGCGGGCACGCCGGTGGTTATTTCGGATCAGGTGAATATTCACCGCGAGATCACGGCTGCGGGAGTGGGGGGCGTCGTGTCTCTCGACGCCGATGCGCTGGGGCATGAACTTGCTCGATGGTTGGGCGACGACGCCCTGCGACGGTCCGCGGCCGACCGTTGCCGCTCGTTCGTGAAGGAACACTATGACTGGGACGTGATCGCTCGCCGGTGGGCCGAGCACTACGCAGCGCTGACATTAGGCGTATGACGTAGAATAAATGCCGCGGCGTGAGCCTAGCGCTTGATGGCGCAATATTGCAGGAGTGGTGCCTTGGTCAAGATCACCGTCGTCACCCCGAGCTTCAATCAGGCGGAGTTCCTTGAGGAAACGCTTCGGTCGGTGCTAAGCCAGCGGGAGGAGATACACGAGTATTTCGTGCTGGACGGTGGGAGCAGCGACGGGTCGGCCGACCTCATCCGCAGGTATGCGGAAGCGGGCGGGATCGACTGGTGGGTGAGCGAGAAGGACGCCGGCCAGCCCGACGCCATCGCCAGGGGATTTGCGCGGGCAACCGGGGACGTGCTGTGCTGGCTCAACTCCGACGACGTCTTTTTACCCGGCGCGTTGGCACAGGTCCGTCGAGCCTTTGAGCAGCACCCGGAATGGGACGTGCTTACCGGGTATCACGTCAGGACGGACCAGGAGGGGCGGATCGTCCGCTTTTATCGGACGCCGGGAGAGTCTCGGCTGAAGTTCCGTTGGGGGATCAGCAGGGTCTGCCAACAGACCTGTTTCTTTCGCAGAAGTGCGTATGAGGCCGTTGGGGGGCTGAAGCTGGATTTGCATTATTGCATGGACACCGACCTGTGGTTCCGGTTGCACGCCGCCGGATATCGCTGGGGCCATATCCCCGCTTTCCTCGCCGGATTTCGTTGGCACGCTGGCGCAAAGACGACCGCATTGGGCGACAAGATGGCTGCCGAACATGCGCGGGTATGCGCCCCATACCCTCAGTTTGCGGCGAGTGCGGCATCCACGGTGGCTACCAATCTCTACCGGTTTGGCCGGATCCTGACGGGACAGTACCCGCTCGCGCTTGGGCAGACTCTGCGGCACTCTCACGCGCCGCTGAGCAAGATATTCGGAGACTGGAACGTGACCCCGGCGGCGTCGGTCCAGAGCTCTCGTGGCGCAACGGAAACATCTGCCCGTGGAGGAGCGTAAGTCGAACTCATTGGGCAATAGGAAGATATCGTTATGTAGGGTCCGATAACGCGATGCTGTTCATGGCTTCACCGTCTGTCCTCGGTTCATCATGGCATTGCCTCGCCTCACGCTTGTGACGCCCAGCTACCAGCAGGCCCCCTTCCTCGAACGTACGATCCAGAGCGTTCTTGGGCAGGATTATCCGAACCTGGAGTACATTGTCCTCGACGGCGGATCGACGGACGGCTCGGTCGATATCATCCGGCGCTACCAGGACCGTCTGGCATACTGGTGCTCCGAGCCGGATCGAGGGCAGGCCGAGGCGATCAACAAGGGACTGCGACGTGCCACGGGTGAGATCATCGGGTGGCTCAACAGCGATGACACGCTGGCGCCGGGGGCACTGCGTTTCATCGCGGCGGAATACGATCGGCATCCGGAGGCCGATCTCCTGTACGGGCATACGTGCCTGATTGATGAACAGGACAGAGTCGTTCGCCGATTATGTGCCGTGCCGACGACCGCCGTTGAATTGGTGCGGTATAACATGAACGTGTGGTCCCAACCCGGCACGACGTGGCGGCGGCGGCTGCACGAGCGGATCGGGTATCTCGACGAATCCCTGCATTACGGCATGGACTGCGATTTCTGGATCCGGGCGGCGCTGCACGGGAACGTGCGCTTCACGCCGCGTCATTTGGGGAATCTGCGTGGGCACGCGGGAACGAAGTCCGTTTCCCAGCAGTCGAAATTTACGGGAGAATACGCGACGCTCCGGGCACGCTACGAATCCGTGGCGACGGCGGCCGGGCCTGTGAGCACCTCCCTTTGGAAGGCGGCGAGGGTCGCGAGGATCATGGTCAGTCCGAAGACGTTGGGATATCGGTTCTTTGGTTGGTGACGACGAACGACAGGAATCGTGAGCTATGTGGTGGTTCGCACTTATCTACTTCCTGAACTCCGTCCTCCCGCATAACTCGCTCGTGTACGAGTACCGGGTGAACATCGGCGTCCCCATCAACATCCTGGATGCGTTGATCTTCTTCGGATGTGGTCTGGCGATTCTTCCGATGTGGCGGACACGAGCCTTTCCGGTTTATCGATCACATCCGGCATGGGCCTGGGGGTTGAGCCTGCTCATCCTTGCCGGGCTGATCGGGATCCTTCAAAGTTATCTTTTCTTCCCCGACATTCCGATCAAGTACAGGCTGCCTGTCATACGCAATTACGTCCTTGTGCCCGCAAGCCTCTTTGCGGCGTATCAGATGATAACGCAGCCAAGGCAGGCCAAAACGGTTTTCTGGATCATTTTTATCTCCAGCCTGGGCAGCGCGAGCATGTCGATCCTGACTGCCGGATACGAGACAGCACGCATCGCCGGAACGAGCGGTTCGGGCTTCGACTCGCTGCGCCAGAGTGCATTGGACGTGGCTGGTGACGCTGGAATGCTGTCCGGATCGATCGTGCTCTTTTCGCTGGTGTCGGGGATTCGGTTTCTGCCTGGCTTACTGGCGTATGCCTCGCTCGTGGTGTCGGCAGTGGGGATGTTCTTCGTGCCGCATCGCAGCCACTGGCTCGTCGATTTTATCACCGGTTGCTTCGCCGCGTTCTTCCTCTGGCCCACCAACCGGGGACGCAAGTGGTTGGTCACGATGGCGGCGACCCTCTGCGTCGTGACGGCTTCGGGTCTGCTGGTCATGGTGGTCGAACTGGAGACGGGAAAGGACTTCGGGGGGTGGATTTCCAAGCGATTGGAGTCGCTGCTTCCCGACGAAAACAGCCGTGATTCGCGGGCATGGGACACTCGTCTGCCGACGGCAACCATTGAGTTTCAGTTGTGGCTCGGTAACCCCCTCCTCGGCCGCGGCTTCGGTGTGCAGGAGGCAAACAGCATACAAACGGGGACCGGGGGCAGTTTTCGTCACACCCCTTGGGTCAGTACACTTACGGAGACGGGACTCCCCGGACTTGCGGGGTTCGTCCTTGTCATCGGAGGGTGCCTTGCGGTGGGAATACGCCTTGCACGTCACGCGCCGGACAAGTGGTTTGCCTTGGTCGGCGCCGCGGCCGCATCATGGGGCGTGGCGTCCATCTGGTTTGGAATGTTCACGCTCTCGTGGAATTCACCCCGCCCGGCGATCACTCTGGGGCTGATGGCCGGCGCCGTCTTCCGGCTGAGGGACTTCGCCTTCGCCGTGGAAGCGCAAGCGCTGCCTGAGTTGGAGCAGCAGTGGGAGAGTGAGGTTAGGGAATGGCAGGAGTATCGATGACGGTTCCCGCCGAGGGGGCGCCGCCGCCGGTCATCCCTGAAATGAATCATCGTGCCGGTCGAGAGGGGCGACTGCGGTGGGCGATTATCACATCCCTGTGCGTGCGGCCGCTGGCGGTGCTCATCCCGCTGATTGTCGTCCCCGTTTTCATCAGCTATTTGGGGACTGAGCGATACGGACTTTACGAATCGATCGGGGCGATGGCGGCGTGGGTCGTTTCTCCCGCCGGCAGGTCCGCAACCTGCTGAATGGCGGCGGAGAAGGTGGTTTCGAGGAGATGGAGCGGGGTGGGCATGGCGGCGGGAAGGGCGGAATCGGGGCA
>JBBSLV010000288.1:0-5447 GCA_038233535.1 Tepidisphaerales bacterium
CGCCACGGCGTCGGCCGGCAGTTGCAGGACGCGCAGCAGCTCGTCCTTCCACGCGTAGCTCACGTTGAGGTCGAGCTGCTCCCACTCCGCGATCCCCGCGCGGCGCAGCGCCGCGCCGTGCTCGGCGATCAGCGCGAACGGATAGTCCCCGACGAACCCCTGCAAGTCCCCCGGCGTGCGCCCGGAGATGATCGTGACCTCGACGTTCCCCAGCCCGCGCAGCCGATCGAGCAGCCCGCGCATCTCCGGCGTGACCGCCGCCGACGCGGGATCCTTCACGATCTCGCGAAGCGTGCCGTCATAATCGAGGAACAGCGCGACGCGCTGTCCCCCTGCGACGGCCGAGGCGATGCGCCGGCGGGCGTCGTCGATGTCCGGCGCTTCGGCTGAGACGATCTCGCGCGACGCCAGATCGTCGATGAATGATTTCGCCCACCACGATGCATCGAACTTCATGACGCGGTCGCGCATCGGCCGCATCCGCTCGCGGCGCTGCTCGATGGTCGTTTCCAGCGCGATCCGCAGGCTCGCGGCCACGCCTTGCGCGTCGTAGGGGTTGACGACCACCGCGTTGAACAGTTCCTCCGCCGCGCCCGCGAACTCGCTGAGCACGAGCACGCCCGTCCCGTCGCGCTGCGCCGCGACGTACTCCTTGGCCACGAGGTTCATCCCGTCGCGCAGCGGCGTGACCATCGCCACCTCCGCCAGCGCGTACAGCGCGCAAAGCTCCGTGAAGGTGACCGTCCCGTGAATGAAGTGGATCGGGGAGTTGTTGACGGTGGCATACTTCCCGTTCAGGCGCCCGATCTGCGATTCGACCTCGGCCAGCAGCTCCTGGTACTCCTCGACCCGCTCGCGCGAGGGCACGCTGATGAAGATGAACTTCATCTCGTCGCGCTTGTCGGGGTTGTCGGCGAGGAACAGATCGATCGCCTGGAGGCGGCGTAGGATGCCCTTGGTGTAGTCCATCCGCTCGACGGAGAGGACGATGCGCTTGGCGGCGAAGTTGGCGCGGAAGTGCTCGCATTGGGCGCGGTGCTCGGGGGTGTTCAGTTCCTCCTCGAACTTCGGCGCGTTGATCCCGATGGGGTAGACGCCCAGGTGCGAAGTATGCCCGTCGCGGCGGATGCGCATCAGCTCCGACTCGATCCCCAGCAGCCGCACGACCGTGCTGCGGAAGTGGCGGACGTAGCCGAACGTGTGGAACCCGATCTGGTCGGCCCCGAGCAGCCCCTCGATCAGCTCGACCCGGTGCGGGTGGCAGCGGAAGATCTCGTACGACGGGAACGGCGTGTGCAGGAAAAACCCGATCCGCAGCGACGGGTTGGCCAACCGAAGCATCGCGGGCACGAGCATGAGCTGGTAGTCGTGCACCCAGACGAGATCGCCGTCGCCGGCCGTGTTCAGCACGGCGTCGGCGAAGCGCTGATTGACGTTGCGGTAGTCGTCCCACCACCGGGGATCGTCGTAGCGCATGTAGCTGGGCAGATAGTGCAGCAGCGGCCAGATGCTGGAATTGCTGAACCCTTCGTAAAAGCCGGAGGTTTCCTCCTCGGTGAGGAAGACGGGGACAAACCCCAGCTCGCGCGTGAAGCGGGCTTCAAGCTCGCGCTGCCGCGCGGGATCGGCGGCGCTGTCGCCCGTCCACCCGATCCATTTCAGCTCATAGCGCCCGTCCGAGACGCCCTCCAGCGCCGTGACGAGCCCGCCTGACGATTTCTTGAACCCACTGCCCTCGATGGTGACGGGCAACCGGTTCGAAACATTGATGATGGTGCGGGGCATGGATTCTAACTACAGCATATAGCAGCAGGATCAACCTTCGGGGAAGCAAGGAAAATCCCTGCCCATAAAAACCCACCCTGTCCGCCCACTTCCTCCCCCGCGGTGCCTCCGCAATTTGCCCGTTTCATCGAGCTTCGACATGCGGCTACGTTGAATGAGATTACGCATATGAAGGAGCGAACGCCCATGCCGATTAACGTCCTCGTCGTCTACTACAGCTCGTACGGCCACCTCTACAAGATGGCGCAAGCGGTCGAAGCCGGTGCGAAGAGCGTCGCCGACACCGACGTGCGCCTCCGCCGCGTCGCGGAATTGGAAGAAGCGCGCAAGCACATGTCTGCCCAGCCCGCGTACGTTGAAGCGCAGGAAGCGCAGAAGGACGTGCCCATCGCCACCAACGACGATCTGCGCTGGGCCGACGGCGTCTGCTGGGGCACCCCCACGCGCTACGGGAACATGACGGCGCAGATGAAGCAGTTCATCGACGGCACCGGGGGGCTTTGGCAAAAGGGCGAGATGGAAGACAAGCCGGCGGGCGTGTTCATCGGAACGTCCACCATCCACGGCGGGCAGGAGACGACGATCCTCACCACGATGATCCCCCTGCTGCACCTGGGGATGGTCCTCGTGGGCACGCCGTACGGGCAAAACCCGCAGATCATGGTCACCGACGGCATCGGCGGCTCCCCCTACGGCCCCGGCACGCTTGCGGGCCCGGACGGCTCGCGACAGCCCGTCGAGTCCGAGCTGACGACCGCCCGCAACCTCGGCTCGCGCGTGGCGAACGTCGCGGCGCGGCTGAAGACATTGCGCGGCCAATAAGTCGCCTCGCGGGACTCGGATGCATGGGTCGAGAAATGCTTGCAACCCGTCATCACAAAAAGTACACTTTGAAGCTTTGGGTGGCCCTCTGAAGTGGATGCGTTTTTCTGACTGAAAACAGTACCCTGGGGATCCCTTGCAGTGCAGAACTTGTGGGTTCACCATTCTCGACGCGTCCGGCGACGTATGATTTGATGATGGGTTCAATCACGAAGGGAGGTCAGCCATGCCGATAGATCAGGTTGACTCCAGTCAGAACTGCGCGGCGCAGTCCTTCACAATGTCTGATCGAATCAGCCAACTTCAACCTTTTAACGAGCACCGCTTCGACGATTGCATCGCGTACCTTGCGGCCAAGCACGACCGGCCGCTGACCGTGTACGAGATGATGAAACTGCATGTGATGATCGACGTGTATCACACCTTGGACCGAGGCACGCCTGTCATCGGCGGCACGATCTGGCCGTTCACTAACGGCCCGGTTTCCCGCTCGTCCAAAAGCCGCGTTTCGCAGTGGCAGAAGCAGTACGAAATGAAGGCCCAGATGCCGGACGGATTTCTCGTGATCGACGAGGGTGATCGGCTCAGGGTGAAGCCCGCGCGCGTACCTGACGATGAGGATTTTAGCGAGTCTGAGCTTGCCGCAATGCACCGCGCTTGGGGCGACGTTGTTGAGTTGCTCGATAAGAACGGATTTCTAGCGTCCCAAGCGTTCTTTCACTGCGACGGATTCATCGGTCGCGCTTGGAAGAAGGCGCGCAGCTGCGGGCAGAACCTGAACTGGAACGACATTATCGACGAGTATCACGCAGAGCATTCCGACGAGGACCACTCGCGGATTAAGGCGCTGCTTCGCATCTGATCGTCCACCTGAGTTCCCTTGCAGGGTTCCGTCTATCAACTCGCGTTGTCGGATGTCGACGACGGTAACCCGCACCCACACGTGGTGGTGATCACGTTCTCAGGCAACCGCGACTGCATTGTCGTTCCGGCATACTCCGTCGACGGATTTAAGATCAACGAGTACATCGGGCTTGCTCGCCAGGACGGACTGGAGGACGATCAAATCTTCGTTCAGTTGGACAACGCACAGTACATCGATTTCACCTGCCACTTCCCTGCCAAAGAAGCGTTTTGGTGTACGGCGCGATATCGCCGGTTGTCACAGCATGCGGTTCAGCAAGGCAAGCGGATCGGTCAAATGAAACCGGCCGGGATGCACGAGATCGCGAAGCGGTTAATAGCTCTAGCCGAAACAGATCCGCGGGGGTTATCCAGGAACGCGGTTAAAGCACTTCGTAATCTTGTCAAGGTGCTGGAACTTGACCCCGCATCATGAAAATCTGCCTGTCGCCCAACAAATCGTCTAAACGATGTGAGCAACGCCTAACGATCCCGAGACGATTTGACGAACTTGTGTCCTGACCGTAGGATGCTTTCTCAATGTCGCTCCTCCGCCCCATCCTTCGACTTCCGGTATTCGTACGATAGGTCGGCGACGATGACCGGTTCGCGCTCACGCGAGCTTGTCACGACCGGCCCACCCCATCGCCTTAGTGACGTTCAGCACGACATTTACGGATATTTTGTTGCAAGGGTAGGCGTTCGGTCGTTACATTCGGCCTTCCCAGCCAACCCAGCACTTACAGCGAGTCAATCCCATGAGCATTCTCGACACCCAGACCGCCGCCTCTTTGACTTCCAAGCCGCAATCGGCCACCCCGAAGTACAAGGGCAAGAGCGGCGCCCGCATCCTCCACGAGATGCTGATCAACGACCACAAGGTCGACACGATGTTCGGCTACCCCGGCGGCGCGATCCTGCCGGTCTTCGACGAACTGTACAAGACCCCCGCCAAGTTCATCCTCAACCGCCATGAGCAGGCCTCCGGGCACTGCGCCGACGGGTACGCCCGCGTCACCGGCAAGCCCGGCGTGTGCATCGTGACCTCCGGCCCGGGCGCGACGAACACCGTGACCCCCCTGGCCACCGCGCAGATGGACTCGGTCCCGCTCGTGATCTTCTCCGGGCAGGTGCCGACGAAAGTCATCGGCAACGACGCGTTTCAGGAAGCCGACGTCACCGGCATCACCCGCCCGTGCACGAAGTGGAACTACCTGGTGCGCGATGTCCGCGAGCTGCCGCGCGTGATCAACGAAGCGTTCCTCATCGCCACCAGCGGCCGACCGGGGCCGGTGCTGATCGACTTGCCGAAGGATGTCGCCGTCACCCCATGTCCAGACGAGGTCGACGACACGCCGCGCGAGCACATCCTCAAGCGCCGCAAGGTCAGTCTCTCCGGCGGCACGCAGAAGCAGGTCATGGATGCCGCCGAGCTCATTAACAAGAGCGAGCGCCCCGTCCTGTACGTCGGCGGCGGCGCGATCATCGCCAACGCGGCCGACGCGCTGCGGAAGGTCTCGACCAAGGGCAACATCCCCGTCACCACCACCCTGCTGGGGCTGGGCGCCTACGACGAGCACGACCCCAAGGCGCTGCACATGCTCGGCATGCACGGCAGCGCGTACGCGAACTACGCCGTGCAGGAGTGCGACTGCCTGATCAGCGTCGGCGCCCGCTTCGACGACCGCGTGACCGGCAACCTCGCGAGCTCCGCCCCCACGCCCACCATCAACCACATCGACATCGACCCTCCGAGCATCAGCAAGACGGTCGATGTCGACGTCCCGGTCGTCGGCGACGCCCGGCTGAGCCTCGAGGCGATGGCCGAGTTCATCGAGCACCGCGATCGTAAGGAATGGTTCACCCAGATCGCGGCGTGGAAGAAGCGCTACCCGTTCAAGTACTTCGACGACAGCACACACAGCAAGCCGCAGTAC
>JBBSLV010000289.1:0-5434 GCA_038233535.1 Tepidisphaerales bacterium
AACGCGAGCACGAACAGCGACAGCGTGGAGATCGCCGGCGTCGGCGATCAGCAGGCGAGCGACGCCGCTGCGGTCGGTTCCGCGAACCGCACCGACAGCGCAAGCCCCGCCGGCTCGAGCAACGGCAACGTCGGAACGAACGACGAGGAGTCGACGCTCGGTCGGGCGGCCGATCGCACGGGGGATGCCATCGGCAACGCCGCCGACGCGACGGGTGATGCCGTTGTCGCCGGCGCCGATAAAGCGCGTGATGCCGTGAGCGGTAACCTCGACTCCAACAGGGAGGCGGGCCGCAACAAGGCGACCGTCATGATTCCCGCCAGCCATGGAATGCCGGCGGTCAACGTGCCGCTCATTCACGAGATGCCGGACAGCTGGCGCATCGACATCCCCGACAACCTTGACGCCGCAACGCTTCAAGCCAACCTTCAGAAGCATCTGACGAAGGCCCAGAGCATGAAGGCTCAATGGCCCGCCGACGCCAACGAGGCGTACCTCGCCGTGTCGCATCACGTGCTGCTTGCCATCTTCGAAGGCACGCCGCATGTGAAACAGAAATCCGGCAGCGGCGCCGAAGCGCAGCCCGCGGCCGGCACGACGCCGCCCAGCGCCACGCCGGCAACGCCGGGTGCGGCGCAGTAACGACACCGATTGTTTCTTGTACCAACGACGAGAGGCGCGACCCCAGCAGGTCGCGCCTCGGTTTGCCTTTCGTAGCATGGGCATCTTGCCCATGGATGCGTGTACCCACGCACATCGAGCGCAGCTCGATCCAGCCCGCCGCGCAGGCGGCTCTTCAATCTGTTGATCGGCAAGAGGAGAAGATCGCCTTGCGATGGCTGATCGCCGCTGCGCGTCGACGTGCGGGTTATCACGGGTCCGGGAAAAAACCGCACCAGCAGGCGTGCCATCGCCGCCACCGCTCGCCGGCCGTGCGATCACGTCCGCATAACTGCCCAAATCGGCCGCTGCGCCGACCAGTTCAGCGACCGACGTGACCACGTCAGCGACTGACGTGACCACGTCAACGACCGACGTGACCACGTCAACGACCGACGTGACCACGTCAACGACCGACGTGACCACGTCAACGACCGACGTGACCACGTCAACGACCGACGTGACCACGTCAACGACTGACGTGACCAGCGCAGCGACCGCGCTTGTTCAAAGGTCAACAGCGCACTGGGAAAAACGGGATGTTATTATTGGCAACGCCGCGCCGCACCGACCGGCCACGGCTCCACTTGCGCGCCCCACCCGCGCCCGGCCCGGAACGTTATCTGGGCGCACGGGTCCATATAATGGTAGGTATCCTCCGCCCCATGGCTCGGCGCATTACCATCCGCTTCCCCGCAGACCGTGACAACAGCTTCTACTTCCCGTGTTCTGCTGGGCGGACGACACGCTCTATCCCGCGATCGAGAAGCCTGGATACGGCACGATCCATGATCTTGATGGGCCCGGGCTCCGCGAGACGGTGCAGATTGATATCGCGAGGCATCGGAAGGTCGCGGAGATCTTGAAGCTGATCAAAAAGACGCTGCCTTAGCACTGTCCGGACTGCGAGCCGATCATCGAAGGCCCCGAATGACTTGGCGGCGGGCGGGGGGAACCCGCCGATGCAGAGGACCGGCGGGACGGGTATCTTGTAGTTCGTAGGCCGGCATTCGCCGGCCGCTGATCGGCCTCACGTTATCCCGCCCCCGCGCGCGGCTACACCGTCACCGAGTCGGGGATCTCGGCGTTGTGGCTGACGCTTTGCACGTCGTCGTGGTCTTCCAGCAGGTCGACGATCTTCAGTAGCGTCTGCGCCCGCTCGGCGTCGATGGGGTTCGTGCTGTTGGGCAGTTGCGTGATCTCACTGGCCTCGATGGCGATCTTCGCCGTTTCGATCGCTTCCTTCACCTTCAGGTAGGCGACCGGGGTGGTGATGACTTCGAAGACTTCGCCCTCGTTGCGGACGTCTTCAGCGCCGGCTTCGAGCGCGAGCTCCATCAGCGTGTCTTCGTCGGTGGCATCGGACTTGATCGTGATGACACCCTGCTTGGTGAACTGAAACGCGACGGCGCCGCGGGTGGCGAGGTTGCCGCCGTTTTTTTCCAGCGTGGCGCGCAGGTCCGGGGCGGTGCGGGAGGGGTTGTTGGTCAGGGCTTCGATGAGGATCGCGACGCCGCCGGGGGCGTAGCCTTCGTAGGTCGCGGCTTCGTAGTTTTCGCTCCCGAGCTCGCCGGTGCCCTTCTTGATCGCCTTCTCGATCGTGTCGCGGGGCATGTTGACGGCTTTGGCTTCGTCAATCGTATAGCGGAGGTTGAGGTTGTCGCGCGGGTCGCCGCCGTTCTTGGCGGCGATGATGATCTTGCGGGCGATCTTGCTCCAGATCTTCCCGCGCTTGGCGTCGTTGGCGCCTTTGGCGCGCTTGATCTTCGACCAGTGAGAGTGTCCTGCCATGAGTGGTAGTTGCCAGTTGTTAGTGGACAGTTGCCAATTGTTGGTTGTTAGTTGCCAGCAGGAAAAGAACCCGGCGTCTGCACGGCCCACTAGCCACTAACAACTGGCAACGCTTCTCTCTTTTCGACGACCGGGGCCACCGTCACGGGCTGGCCGTCCTGTGCCTGCTTCAGCTTCGCTTGCAGCTCGAGCCGCAACTGGCGGCGATCAGGGCTGTCGGCGATGCCGTCGGACTGGAGTTGCGCGAGCCGTTGCCGCGACCGTTGCCATTGCTGCATCGCGTCGTCCGTGCGCCCCAGACGGTACAGCGTGTCGCCCAGATGATCGAGCACGACCGGGTCGGGCAGCGTCGCCGGGGCGATGGCGGCCTCCAATTGCCGCCGCGCTTCGTCAAACTTGCCGCGCTTGTACAGCACCCAGCCGAGGCTGTCGAGGAATGACTGATTGTCCGGCTCGGCCTGCACCGCGTTGCGGATCAACTGCTCGGCGCGATCGAGGTTTTTCCCCTTGTCGGCCCACGAATAACCGAGGTCGTTGCTGGCGGCGGCGTGGTCCGGGTCGAGCTTGACGACCTTGGCCAGCGTGTCCTCCGTCACGCTCTCCTGCCCGATGCGCGTGTAGAGGTGGGCGACGTAATAAAGCAGGTCCGCATCCTTCGCGACGGCGGCCTGCGCGGCGTCGAGCTCGCGCATGGCCTCGCTCGTGCGCTTCTGCTGGGCGTACAGCTCGACGAGCATCGCGACGGCAGCGCGGTTCTCCGGCCGGTTCACGCGCTCGGTTTCGAGCAGGTTGATGTACTTGTCCACTTGGTCCGTCGCGCCGTACAGGTTGCGCATCGCGCTCAGCAGCTCGGCGTCGTCGCTGTGCCGCTCGAAAAGCTTCAGCAGCGACTGCTCGGCCAGCGCCGTCTGCTTGCCCTGAAGGTAGATCGACGCCTCGATCACGCGCGCCTTGACGCTTTCGGGGTCGGCGGCGAGCCACGCGCGCAGCACCTTGATCGCCTGCGGCGCCGCGCCGCTGTTGATGTAGTGGCCGAGGAGGGCCTCGTACGGATCCTCGGCCGTCGGGTAGTCGCTGATCAGCCCCCAGAGGATCTGCTCGAATTTCGGCGTGCTGCCCGCGGCGCGGGCGGCCGTCGCCTGCGCAAGCTGGAGGTCGAGCGACGGTCGCCCGGCGAGCTGATGCGCCCGCGCCAGCTCGTCGGCGGCCTTCCGCGGCTCACCGCGGTTGAGCAGGAGCAGCCCGCGCAGCTCGGCGGCGAGCGCCGCGTTGCCGGAGGTCTCAACCGTCGCGATCAGCTCCTCCGACGCTTCGATCTTTCGCGCTTCGTCCCAGTCCCCGCGGCTCCAGTACCGGTTGAGCAGCACGCGGAACGCCGGCGGCAGCGGGGGATTCTGCTTCACCGACCGCTCCAGCGCCGTGCGCGCCGCCACGTCGCGGTTCCACACGGTCGCCAGTTGCGAGATCCAAAACTGCTTGGCCGCCTCCGACGTCGGCGGAACACGAAGCGCCTGCAAGCGCGCCAACCGGAGCTGGTAGCCGCGCGACGGGAGCAGCAGCTCGCTCCACAGCGGGAGCAGCTCGCGCAGCGAATCCGGGCGGGCGGCCAGGGCGTTGGTCAACAGCAGCGCCGCGGCGTCGACGTCCTCGCGCGACGCGTAGGAATTGAACAGCCGCCGCACGTCCTCGATCCCGTACCGGTCGCGCTCGACGGCACCCTGAAGCAGCCTTTCCGCGTCGGCGCGCCGGTCGACGGCGGCGAGCACGTTGACGAGCGAATAGAGGATCGCGCGATCGTCGGGCGACTGCCGGTGCAGCGCCATGAGACGCGCCGCGACGGCGGCATCCCCGCCGGCATTCCTATAGGTCTCGCGGAGCAGCGCGATCGAATCGTGGCTGGCGCGGAACGCTCGGACGACGTCGGCGGCCCGGGCGGCGGCGGCGCCGGGACGGTTGGCGGCGAGCAGCGTGCGCACGACCTTCGCGGCATAATCAAAACTCTCCGGCCGGCGGTTCGCGGCCAGCTCGTAGGCGCGCAGCGCGTCGTCGTACAGCCCCCCGCGACCGTACAAATCGCCCACCTGGATGAACAGCGCTTCGGGCCGGCTGGCGAGGAACGACAGCTCGCTGTTGCCGCGCATGGCGCCGGGGCGGCGCAGGCGCACCAGCAGCCGGGCGTAGGCGTCGAGCGCGGCGCGGTCGTTTCCGTTGCGCTGCAATGCGCGGGCGAGCAGAAACTCCGCCGACGCCGCCCCGCTGTTGTCGCGCCGGTAGTCGCTGGTCAGCAGCGCCAGCCGCAAATGCTCGATCGCCTTCTCCAGCAACCCCTTGGCGAGGTACTGCCGGCCCAGCTCGGTTTGCACGCCCAGATGGTTGGGGTTGATGGCGGCGGCGTCGAGGAACGCTGCGATGGCCTGGTCGTTGTGCGTGCCGATCCCCCCGTGCGCTTCGCCGAGGGCGTAGCGCAGCTCAAAGCTGGCGGGGTCCAGACGGATCGCGTCTTCAAGCAGATTCACCGCGGCAATGCGCTGGTTGGCGAGGACTCGTGCACGGGCCTGGGCGTAGAGGGCGAGTGCGTCAAGCGGCGCGGGGCCGGTGGCGGGGTTTGTCACCGGGCGCGACGCGGGCAGCCGCAGCGCCGGCCGAAGCTCGTCGAGCGTCAGCATCGCAGGCGTCTTCAGCGGGCGCGTCGCGGGCGCGGTGGCCGCGTTCACCGGCGCGACGGTTTGGTCCGTTCTCGGAGAATCAGGTGGCGACGCGCAGCCCCCCAGCGCAATCGCAACGAGGAGGATAGCGCGGGAAGGTCGCAGCATCTTAGAAGAGCATAGGCGCCACATTTCGCGGCGGTGGGGGGCCCCCCCGGGGGGGGGGGGGGGGGATAAGGACGGCGCGGGAAACCCCGGGGGGGGGCCCCGCCGGGGGCTAGGGGGGGGGCTAACGGGGGGATTTTGGTTGGGGGGGGAGGGGTGATGTGGGGGGGCCC
>JBBSLV010000290.1:0-5426 GCA_038233535.1 Tepidisphaerales bacterium
GGCTACTTCGACGACCCCGACCGCTGCCCGCGCGAGATCAGCCTGGCCGAGATCACCCGCGCTCAGCACCGCTACGCCGAACTGCTCGTCGATCTCGCCGACGACCGGGAGTCGCCGGTGCTCGACGTCGGTTGCGGGATGGGCGCGATGTCCAGGCTGCTGCTCGACCGCGGCTTCGCGCCCACGGCGCTGACGCCCGACCGGCTCCAGGCGAACCACATCGCCGGCGCTCACCCGCAGATCCCGCTGATCCAGTGCAAGTTCGAAGACCTGCCCGACCCCGACGCGCACGCGGGGCGCTACGGCACCGTCTTCACGTCCGAATCGCTTCAATACCTGAAGCTCGACCGCGCCCTCCCGCTGCTGGCGAAGATCCTCAAGCCCGGCGGGCGGTGGATCGCCTGCGATTACTTCCGCGTCGGCTCGGCCCACGAGAAGTCCGGCCATCGCTGGGAAGGGTTCACGGACACGCTGCGCGAGACGGGGTGGGCGATCACCTACGAGCGCGACATCACGCCCAACGTCCTCCCGACGCTGCGGGCGGCTCACATGTGGGCGACGCAGTTCGGGATGCCGCTGCTGAAGTTTGTCGAGCTGAAGCTCCGCGTGAAACAGCCGGCGCTGCACTACGTCCTGCAAGGCTTGTTCGATCAACTGGACGGGGTGATTGACGACAATCTGAAAACGATCGACCCCGCCGTCTTCGCCAGCCAGAAGAAGTACGTCCTCCTGAGCATGCGCCGGGCGTAAAGCTTGGCGAGGTCCGCTTCAGCGGGCCGGGCTCCCCCCCTTCATTTCCCGCATGACCCGCACAATCCCCCACCGCCCTCCCACCCGCACACGAGCGGGCACGCCGGTTTCCAACATTAATAATTTCGGTCGCACAACCAGAACGAAACGTAGGAATACTGCACGGCGTCTTTACAGCGGGTGACCGCGGGACGGGGCTACGGGTTGCATACGAGGAATGGAGAACAATGCTCGAATCACTGGAACATCGCCGGTTGCTTTCGGCCGTGCTTGAGGATGGGGTTCTGAATGTCGGCGGGACGAATGGGGACGATGAGATTGTCCTATCCTGGGCCCGCGGCGATCGCATTATCGTCAACATCAACGGCGAAGAGTTCAGTTTCCAGCAGCGGGAGATCGATCGGGTCGTTGTGAATGCAAACGCGGGCGATGATCGCGTCGTACTGGGGCCTGACCCGGATATGGCCGTCGATCTGTTTGTCCGCTACGACCTTCCGACCCTGGTGCTCGGCGGGCGCGGGCAAGACTCAATTTACGGCGGGCAAGGCAACGACACCCTCGACGGCGGCACGGGCGTGAACGAGCTTGACGGCCGCGGCGGCGACGACCTGCTTCGCGCGTGGAACCCCGACACCGACGTTTTCTACGGCGGCGCGGGAACCGACACCATCGACTACACCGGCCGCACCGAGAACCTCAACATCACCCTCGACGACGTCGCCGACGACGGCGCGCAGCCGCCGGACTTCTCGATCGGGCTCGACCCCGTCGCCTTCGTGCCCGAGCTCGACAATGTCCACGCCGACATCGAGAACGTCATCGGTGGGCTCGGCGACGACGAAATCACCGGCAACGCGTCGAACAACGTCCTCTCCGGCGGCGGCGGCGACGACATGCTCTTCGGCGGCTACGGCCGCGACATACTCAACGGCAACTGGGGCAACGACCGGCTCATCGGCGGTCGCGGGGCGGACCTGCTCATCGGCGGGAGCGGCAACGACACCGCCGACTATTCCGATCACGAAGAAGGCGTCTACGTCACCCTCGACGGCATCGCCAACGACGGGGCATTCGAGTTCCTCTTCTCCACCGGCTTCACCAGCGGGCGTTCGTCCGTCGAAAACGACAACGTCATGCCTGACGTCGAGAACGTCGTCGGCACCGAGGCCGACGACTATCTGGTCGGCAACGACGCATCCAACACGCTCGACGGTCGCGGCGGGGATGACGTGCTCAACGGTGGCAAGGGAAATGACCTGCTCCGTGGCGGCGATGGGAACGACCAGTTCTCCGCCGAAGACGGGGATCGCGACACTATCCGCGGCGGCGAGGGCGACGATGTGGCCCAGGCCGACGCAGATGATATCGACCTGCTCATCGGGACGGATCGAGGGCCGGTGGTCGTCTTTCTTGGAATGCAGTCCGTTTAACGCACAACGCAGCCCGCGCGGCTGCATCAATCTGGCGCCCTCGCCCGCGGAAGATCGGTATGGAGTACCGGCGCCCGGGCGGGGTTTTTTTATGCGCCGAGTCGCTTTGCACGGCGCACCCGCGCCGGTACCCTCTGTACCGACGAGCGGCGGGACGCGGTGGGCGGAAGAATGGCCGGTCACCTGCCTCACGGTTCAAGGATGAACAGGCTCGGAACCCGATGGAGCGGACCGTAGCACCTCTTTCTCGCGAACGACGCCCGATGCGTCGTCCGCGCCGCAAACGTTCCTGTCAAACCGGTTCCGACTGAGAGCGTGTGAACTTTTGTGTAGCACGGGTTTTCAACCCGTGCTTTCGTCACGAAAACACGGGTTGAAAACCCGTGCTACGAAAAAAATTCACAAACTCTGAGCATCTGACCCACCCGCTCCGGGCGGCGCGGAAATTTCCGCCACGGGGCTGTGGGCGTTATAAGACCTGCTCCAAACGGCACGATCGGCACAGTCCGGTTCGTTTGCCGCCGATGATCCAAGCGGGATCTTGCCGCGCAACCGGTTTTGCGCGCCCGGGTTTCCAAGGAGTACGACGCGTGATCTTCGATTGGCTCTTGGGCAAGTTCAGCATCGACATGGGAATCGATCTGGGCACGTGCAACACCCTCGTGTGCGTGAAAGGCGAAGGCATCGTTCTCAACGAGCCCAGCGTGGTCGCCGTCAAAAAGGGCACCAATCGCGTGCTCCAGAACGGTAACGCCGTCGGGCTGGTCGCCAAGGAAATGCTGGGCAAGACGCCCGGGAGCATCACCGCCATTCGTCCGTTGAAGGACGGGGTCATCAGCGATTTTGAAGTGACCGAGGCGATGCTCAGCTACTTCATCCGCCGGGTGCATGGTCGCAAGCACTTCATCGGCCCGCGCGTGGTCATCGCGATCCCATCGGGCATCACGGCCGTCGAAAAGCGGGCCGTGCTGGACAGCGCCGAGCGCGCCGGGGCGCGGCGGGTGTACCTCGTCGAAGAGCCCATGGCCGCCGCCATCGGCGCGGGGCTGCCGGTGACCGAACCGACCGCGAGCATGATCGTCGACATCGGCGGGGGAACCACCGAGGTGGCGATCATCTCCCTGGCCGACATCTCCGTCTGCAAGTCGGTCCGCACCGCCGGCGACGACTTCGACGAGGCGATCGTCAACCACATGAAAAAGACCTACAACATGGCCATCGGCGAGCAGATGGCCGAGCGGATCAAAATCGAGATCGGCAGCGCGGCCCCGCAGGGCGACACCGAACCGACCATGGAAGTCCGCGGGCGCGACATGATCAGCGGATTGCCGCGCAAGACGAGCGTCACCAGCGAGGAAATCCGCGAGGCCCTCCAGGAACCGGTGACGGCCATCATCGAAGCGGTGACCCTCACCCTCGAACAGGCCGAGCCGGAATTGGCCGCCGATTTGGTCGACAACGGGATCACGATGGCGGGAGGCAGCTCGCTTCTCCGCGGCTTGACTACCGTCATTAGCAACGCGACCGGGTTGGAAGTGAAACTGGCCGAGGACCCGCTGACGTGCGTGGCCCGCGGCACGAGCGTCTATCTGGAGAACCTCGAGCTTTGGAAAGAGACGATGGAAAGCGACGCCGACGACATGTAGGAGCGCCCGCGTCAGCGAAGAGGTTAATCACCTGCATGAACTGGAATTCGCGACACGGATGTCAAGTTTTCGTTTCAATCACGTGTTTGTCGTCCTGCTGCTCCTGAGCGTCCTCAGCGCGTTCGTCATCCCGAAAAAGACCAGCGGCGTGCGCGCGCACGTGCAGGGGATTTTCTACCCCATCGCCAAGCCGGCACGAATGATTGCGTCGGCGCTGCGCGGGCCGTCGGGACGGCTGGACGACAGGCGGGCGGCGGGTGAGATCGTGGCGGAGAACGAGCGGCTGAAGATCGCGCTGGCGGGGTTGACGGCGCAGGTCGAGATGCTGCACAGCCGGGTGGCCGAGGGCGAGCAGTTCGGGGAGGTCGGGCGGTACACCAAGCGCGTCGCCGTCATGGGCAACGATCCCGGATCGCGTGATTCGCTGAGCGTCGTCGGCCGGTTCGACGCGACGCTGCTCAACCAGCCGGCGGTCTACAACTACGGCCTGGCCGGTCGGTTCGAGCGCGCGGGGCTGACCGGCGCGCAGGTGAGGCTCATCACCGACCGCAGCTTCAGCGCCACCGGCCGGTTTGGCGCGTTCGTCAGCGATGGGGTGGGCGGGATCCTGTTCGACGCGAAATCCACCGTGCCGCCCCTCGTCGAGGGGTACGGCAACGGCGTGATGATGGTCAAAAACCTGGAATTCGAGGCCGCTGCCCGGGCGGGGATCGGCGAAGGCACGTGGGTTGTGTTGGAAGACAAGGATTATCCTCCGGTTCTCAAGCACCAGAAGCTCGGTCGCGTCGTATCGGTGAAGAAGCGCCCCGAGGCGCCGCTCTGGGCCGACATCGAAGTCCGCCCGGAGTGGAACCTGATGGCGCTCACGCAGGTGTGGGTGTTAAGAAGCCCCAATGAGGAGAGAAGCGCTAATAGCCAAGCCGCCACGACCAATTAAGAACGTCTCAATACCGATCCACCACAGAGGCGCGGAGGGCGCGGAGGAACACTTAGAAGAGCAAGACTTTCCAGAATTTGATCTGTTCTTTCTCTGCGTCCTCCGCGCCTCTGCGGTGAGTACGTTTTTAGGCATCAGTCAGTTTCCATGCGTTGGTTCAGCTACTTCATCCTCGCGTACGTCGCGCTGGGCGTTCAAATCGGCGCGGGCGAGTTCCTGCGCGTCGGGGGGGCCAAGCCTGATTTAGTGCTGCTGGCGGTGATCTACATCGCAAGCAACGCGCCGCGCGAGGCGGCGCTGGGCGGGGCGCTGGGAATGGGGCTGATGGTCGATCTTGTCGGGCTTGGGCCGCTGGGGTTGTATGCGTTCGCGTACGGCGTTGTCGCGATCTTCATCGTGAGCATGCAGGAAGTCGTGTATCGCGAGCATCCGCTGGCGTATTTTATCGTCGCGCTGCTGGCGTCGCTGCTGGTGTCGACGGTCGGGCTGGTCCACGGCTGGATCCACCCCCCGCTGCTGACGCTGGACGCGCAGTTCAAGACGGCCCTGTACACGGCGCTGCTGGCGCCGATCGTCCTGGGGATTTTGCAGCGGATGAAAAAAGGCTTCGCCTTCAAGTCGCGGCGGAGGCTGGCGTAGGGAGTAGGGATGAGGGATGAGGGA
>JBBSLV010000291.1:0-5413 GCA_038233535.1 Tepidisphaerales bacterium
GAAGTGGTGGTCGGGCGCATCTCCCGAAGGCCGCTCGGCGGAGGCATAACCAGCCATTGCAGCGGACCAGGCGGGCGTCGCCGTCCTCGTGATTCGAGAGGTGGTCGGTGCCCGCCCGGCCGCTGAACGTCGGTCCGTTATCCGCCGCGCTCACCTTACTGCTGCTGCTGCGCCTGGTTCATCCGCTCCTGAATTTTCTCGAACGCGCTCGGCTCGGTCGGGCGGATGTTGACGTCCCACGCCTCGTACCACGTCGTCTCCACCGGCTTGAAGCCCATCTTTTCGATCTGCTCGGATAGATCGGGCATGTGGGCGGCGCCGTAGAAGATGGCGATCTTCTTTTTGCCGTTGGCGAGGGCTTCTTTCAAAGCGGCCATGACCGTCTTGTTCCGCTCGGTGAGGATGACGGTGCCGTTCAGACCCTTGAGGCCCATGGCGCCGGCTTC
The DNA here is from genome assembly GCA_038233535.1 of Tepidisphaerales bacterium. GTDB lineage: Bacteria > Planctomycetota > Phycisphaerae > Tepidisphaerales > Tepidisphaeraceae > DASYWJ01. The sequence goes on from JBBSLV010000291.1 coordinate 447, forward strand.
GAGGTCGCCCATCTGTCTAGCGATCAGGAGCTTGAACTGGCGCTCGCCATCGGGGCGGGCGAGAAGTTCCATCAGGGTTTGCGGCTGCGCCGGGTCGTTCAAACCTGCCGACGGGTTCGACAGCGCTTCGAGCATCGACGAGAGCATGAGCGATGCGAACGATTCCCCGCGCCGGGCCTGCATGGCGGTGAAGGTCTCGGCGTCCATGTCGGCGTGAATGAAGTTCGACCGGTGGTAGTCGATCACGTCGAGCTGGAAGGCGAGGTTCAGCCGGTTCTTCAGGAAGTGCTGGAGCTGGGCGATGCCGGCATCCGAAGGCGGGTCGCCGATGCGCGGGGCCGGCGCCCCCTTCGGCCTGACCATCTCATACAGCACCGCGTCGGCCGAGCGGAAGCTTTTGTTCAGTGCTTCGAAGTACGGTTGATCCGCGATGTGAACGGCCGCGACGAGGCGGACCTCAACGCCGGCGTCGTTGCGGTAGGCGACGTCGCCGGTCTCGAGGATGCCCCCGGTGCGGGCGTCGCCGGTGAAGCGGAGGAAGCGGACGTCGCTGGCCGCGGGCGTCGCGGGTCGGGTGGCGGGCGCTTCGGCGCGGGTCACGCCGGCGCCCAGCATGAGCAGGACGATGGTTGTCCACGTCAGGTTCCGTCTCGTCATCGCGTCCTCCGGTGTTCGTGCCCGCGGGGTGGCTCGCAACCGCCCGCGCCGCGCGTTAAGTTTGCGGGTCCGTTTGCCGCGGATTGTAGGGGCCGCGGGCGGCGACGTCCCGTTTATTTAGCCCCGCCTGTGGGCCGGGCTATCTGCCGGGATTCCAAAGCGTGTTTCCATGAGCGACAACCCCGGTGAGAAGACGTACGACGCGGTGATTATTGGGTCGGGTCCGAACGGGTTCGCGGCGGCGATCACGCTGGCGCGAGCGGGGAAGTCGGTCCTGCTGCTCGAAGGGAAGGACACGATCGGCGGCGGGATGCGGTCGGCGGAGTTGACCCTGCCGGGTTTCGTGCACGACGTCTGCTCGGCCATTCACCCGCTGGGCGCGACGAGCCCGTTCTTTCGCGGCTTGCCGCTGAGGGAGCATGAGTTGGAGTTCGTGCATCCGGATGCGCCGCTGGCGCATCCGCTGGAGGATGGACGCGTCGCGATGCTCGAACGGTCGCTGGACGCGACGGCCGATTTACTCGGCGACGACGCGGCCGCGTATCGCAAGCTTCTCGGCCCGCTGACGCACGACCCCGAGCCGCTGTTCGACGAGCTGCTGGCGCCGCTGCACATCCCCAAGCATCCGTTGCGCATGGCGAGGTTCGGGTTGAAGGCGATTCGCTCGGCGATGGGTCTGGCGGATGCGAAGTTGAAGGGCGACCTCGCCCGGGCGCTGTTCGCCGGCAACGCGGCGCACTCGGTCCTGCCGCTGGAAAAGCCGCTCACGGCCGCGGTCGGGTTGATCCTCATGCTCAGCGGCCACGCGTTCGGCTGGCCGGTCGCGCGCGGTGGATCGCGGAGCATCGCGGCGGCGCTGGAGAGCTACTTCCGGTCAATCGGCGGTGAGGTGGTGACGAATCGTCCGGTTGCTTCGATGTACGACCTGCCGCCCGCGCGGGCGTATCTGTTCGACGTGTCGCCGCGCAACCTTGCGCGCATTGCCTCAGCTGAGTTGCCATCGGCGTTCGCGAAGAAGCTGAATCGTTACCGTCACGGCCCCGGCGCGTTCAAGCTGGACTGGGCGCTGTCGCAGCCGATCCCGTGGAAGAACCGGCAGTGTCTGCGGGCCGCGACGGTCCATGTGGGCGGAAAGATCGAGGAAATCGCCGAGTCGGAACGGGCGGCGTGGACGACGGAACCGAGCGATCGGCCGTTCGTACTGGTCGGGCAACAAAGTTTGTTCGATCGCTCCCGCGCACCGGACGAACAGCAGACCGGCTGGGCGTACTGTCATGTTCCCAAGAACTACACCGGCGACATGACGCAGCGGATCGAAGCGCAGATCGAGCGGTTCGCTCCCGGGTTTGGCGACACGATTCTCGCCCGCCACGTGACGACGCCGGTGCAGTTTGAAGCGTACAACCCGAACTACATTGGCGGCGACATCACCGGCGGGGTGCAGGACGCCTTCCAACTGTTCACCCGTCCCACGGCGCGATGGAGCCCGTACACGACGCCCAACCCGTCGATCTACATCTGCTCGGCCAGCACCCCCCCCGGCGCGGGCGTGCACGGCATGTGCGGATACCACGCGGCGACCGCGGCGCTGAAGCGCGTGTTGCGATAGTCGAATCGAAAGAGGACAAGACCGGAAACTGACTCTGATCTCATTCGTGTGCATTCGTGAAGATTCATGTCGATTCGTGTTCCGTCTTTCATCGGATGCGTGAAACCCTTCGGAGTGCATCAGGGTGACAGTTCGGGCGGGTTCTGCCGTTTTCTTAGACGCAATGCGTACGACACAAGAAGGATCACGGCCGCGAGCATCACGTACCCCGCCTGCGCGGCGATGGCGCTTCCATTGGGATTCACGCCCCGCCGCCACACCGCGTGGAGCATGCCCAGCGGGCTGAGGTCGGATATCCGGCCGAGCACGAAATCGCTGCCGTCGTCCAGGAGCGTGTGCAGCACCATGTCGTATGCGATCGGCCCGAGCCACGTCAGCATGAGCCATGCGACGATCATGGCCCAACCCTTTGCGTGGTGCAGGTAGAGCGCCTTGGCAAGCAAGCCGACCGACAGGCAGACGGTGACCAGCGCGACGGCCGTGTGCGTCAGCGCCTCGCCGCGCGGGAGGATCCACAGTTCGCGCGGCGCAAAGAAGGCCGGCAGCATCGCGAGGACGGCGGCGAGCAGCGCGACGGCGATGGGTTCTGCCAGGGAGGCAAATCTCGCTTCGGGCTCTTGGCCGCGCATCCCCGTCGCGCTCTGCGACACGCTCTGCGTCACCGGCGACAGCGCCAGCAGCAGCCCCGCCGCCAGCGTGAACACGATCGTCAGCCCGTCGATCTCGTTCACCGACCAGCGCAGCGCCGCCGGCTGCACCTGCGGCCACCACCGCATGGCGGCGATCGACGCCGCCGACCAGCACGCGATCAATCCCAGCCCCATGAGCGGTGTAAGTGCCGGCGCGTCGTTGCGCACGTACTTTCGCGCCGCGGCCCGCAGGAAGATGAACGCGATCACGCCATGCAGCGCGAACGCGACGGCGTGGGCGGGTTCGAGGTCGGCGCGCATCTCGAACACCGTTTTCCCGACCAGCGGCGGAATCAGCAGCACCCCGCCGGGCAGCACGTGCAGCGCTTGCGTGTTCAGCACGCCGGGCAGGATGAACATGATGGCGATGAACCCGCCCTGTCCGTTGCTGAACGCGGCGGCGCCCATCACGATCCAGGCAACGGTCGCCATCTCCAGCAGCAGGACGTTCGCGACGATCCACCGCGGCAGCTCGACGGATGCAGCGTGGGCGACGAACGCGCCGGCGACGAATGTGGCGAGCGCGAGCGCCGCGGGCTGAATCGTCGGGCCGAGCAAATACCCGAACACCGCCCGCGTCGGCGAGAGCGGCATGAGCCGGTGCGACTCGATCATCCCGTTGGCGATGTCGCGCCGCACGGCCGTCTGAATGCGCGACGGCGCGAACAGCAGCAGCATCGCGGCCTGAATCGCCAGCAGCGCCATCAGCAAATTGAACATCAGCGACGGGATGGGAACCGTGGCGAACTGTGCCCCGGTCACCACCACGCCCACGACGACGATCGCATACCCGCTCGCCGTCAGCAGGATGTTCTTCCACCCGCCCTGAAGCTGAAAGGCGGCCCAGGTGATCGCGTTGTTGGTGATCGATTGCATGTGAATGCTCTCCCCGCGTGCGCCGCGTCACTCCACCTGTCGGATCTTCGCCTGAAGGTATGCCTGCTCCAGTCCCGACGCGACCGGCGCGAACGACGCCACGGGCACGCCGCGCGCGATGAGGCTGGCGAGCAGTCGGGCGGCGTGCTGTGGGTGGCTCTCGAAGTCGAAACTCAACCGATGGTCTTCCATCGTGAACCCGTCGGCGCCCGCGGCCTGCGCTTCGTTGCGGGCGAGTTCAATGCCATCACCCGCGACGTGCAGCGCGTAACGGCGGCGCCCGTTCACGCTCGTCCGCGCGATCTGCTCCACCGTGCCGTAACTCACCATGCGCCCGGCCGACATGATGCCGATGTGCGTGCAGTACTCGTTCATGTCGGCCAGGATGTGCGACGAGACGATCAGCGCTTTTCCCTGCGCCCGCAGGTCGCACAGGAGCTGGCGGAACTGCACGCGCCCGCCGGGGTCCAGGCCCGCGGCGGGTTCGTCGAGCAACACGACGGCGGGGTTGGGCAGGAGCGTGCGCGCGATCCCCACGCGCTGCCGCATCCCGCGCGAGAGGCCGGCGATCGGGTCGTTCGCCTTTCCCACGAGCCACACTTTTTCGAGCCAGAAGTCGATGCGCTCCTCGAGATCGTCATTGAGGTCGTACCCCATCGCGATGAACGTGAGGTACTGGCGGACGGTGAGCTTGTCGTAGAAGACGGGGTTGTCCGGCGTGAATCCGATGCGGCGGAGAACATCAGCGCCGGGCGCCACCGTCTGCCCGATCACCGACGCAACGCCGGCGTCGGGCGGGTGCAGCCCGGCGATCGCGCGCAGCAGCGTCGTCTTGCCCGCGCCGTTCGGCCCGACAAGGCCGAGCAGCTCCCCGCCGTGAAGCTGGAGCGACACCGCGTCGACCGCCGTGTGCGACTTGAAGCGAACGGAGACGTTGCGGACGTCGAGCAGCGCTTCGATGTTCGGTGGGATCTCGTTCATGAGGAATACTTCCGCGAAGTCGCTCGCGCCTTCGCGGGTTGAGTTTACCGCGTCGGCTCCCCCAGCGCTTCCGCCAGACGCGTCACCCGCTCCCGCAGCGACGCGACTTCATTCTCGATTCGTTCCACGCGCGCCGCTAGTTCCGGCGCCGCCTC
>JBBSLV010000292.1:0-5380 GCA_038233535.1 Tepidisphaerales bacterium
CTTCTTCGAGGGAAGGTCGCGGAGCTTACCCATTGACCTCGCTTCGACGATCTTGTGCCGACGAGTCTTGGGTGCTCGCGTTTGCTTGAGATCCGGTGCCGACGACGGTCCCGGCATGTCAGGCCGCTCCAACTCAATTCCGAACACGTCGGCCAGTTCATCGCCGGCGATCGTCTTCAAGCCGGTTGATGCGTTGGTCATGGCGCTCACGTCAGCCGCCTGCGTGATGAGGTCGAGATGGTCGACCTGCCGCAGGACGAAGAGCAACTCCGGCTCCCGGTCCAGCCGCGCCCCCACGCCGTACAGCACCGCCGCCACGTGCTTGCACATGTCGGCCCAGTCGGGACAGGAGCAGGTCTTTTTGATCTCCGCCGGCTTGGGAAACAGTCCCCCGTTCGCGCGGGTGATGACGCCCATCACGGCGCTGGACAGTTTCCCCTGCAACAGCTCGATCAACGAACCGATCTGCCCCGCGCAATCGCGCTTGATACACGACCAGCACGTCGCCGCCACCGGCTGCATGTCGATCCGGACCGTGTACAGCGACGATCCGTTGACCATCGCCGTCACGCACCCGGAGGTGATCTGCAAATCGACGACCGAGCCGTTGCGCACGTACGACCGCCCGCGCGGCAGCCGGTTCTCGTAATCGCTGTACGATTCGAGGTTGTCGCACCAGCCCTTGCCCCAGAAGGTGTGGGCAATCTTGTTCCCGTCGATCGTGACCGGCGAAAGCGTCTGCCCCTTTTTCTGAAGCTTCGCGATCGTCCTGGCCGCGTTGGCGCGTTTTTTGGCAACGCTCACGTAAGGTTTGAAGCCGTACCAGCTCATGAGACGCCTCCGTGCAAAAACTGCCCCCCGAAACTCGCCTTTAGCATCCGTACTGACCGCCGCCTGTGCAAGCGCGAATTCACTTTTGGACATGGAACGGGCCCGTCTGTCCACGCGTAGCCATTGGCTATTGGGGGGGGTGCGTGACCGTTTCGGCGGCTGATCCCGTGAAAAAGGTTGCCCACGAATTCAGTAGAGTAGAGAACTGAACGCCCGCGCGGACGTTCAGTTCTTCCTCCTCGAACCGGACGGGCGGATTTCCCGCATCCGGCTCTGGCGGTTCGTTCGCCGTCTGGCTCTCGCAAGGCAGTACGGCGTCGCCGATGCTCACAGCCACGCCAGCCCAAGCCGGTGCAACTGTTCGCACCAGCTGACCCCTTCCGGCGGGCGGTATGGTGCAACGAGGCTCAAGCAGGTTCACTGTCGTTGCGGCTCTTCGCCCGCGCGGGGCTTCGCCCGCCGCCCAGGCCACCGCAACGCCGCGCCCAGCGCGCAAGCCAGCGCGAGGAGCAGCAGATACGGGGGCAGACTGTGCCCGCCGCCGCCCGATGACGTCAGCCGCGCGAGCCGTTGTTGCCAGTCCTGCTCAATCGCTGGAACGGAAGGTTTCACGTGCGCGCCCGCATTGACCGCGCGGAGCGTGCCGTCGCCGCGCTCGTAAACGCCGGGCCACAGCCCCGGCGCCGTGCCGGGCGGACCGTCGGTCACGCGCCGCCAGACATCACCCAGGAGTCCGATCGGGTGGTCCACGAACGTGTCGCCGCCTTGTCCGAGCCAGTCGAACGTGTTGGTCCAGAATACGACGTAATCGGCGCGTCGCGCCAAGGCCGGGGCATCCATCGCGATCCAGACTTGTCGCGGCGTGTCCCGAACCGCGACGGCGACGCTGTCGCCGAGCGAAACGACTGGCGTGAAGCCCGCAGGCGCGGCGTCGCCGAGTCGCGCGCCGGTCAACACCTCGTCCCAGTCCATGTGAGCAGTCACCGGATGATCGACGACGCTGACCGCCCCGCTTCCCGCGGCAGTCGCGGGCGCGAGGATGACCGCCTCGTTCGCCGTGTTGCTCACGGCGTCCACGGCGTCTGTGATCGACACGACGCGACCGCCGTCGCCGGGCGCGCGGAGCTTGCCGTACGCCTCCACCATCCGCACCAGTTCCGCCCCCAGCGTGGCGATCGGCTCGACGCGCGGCCAATCCGTCTCCCGCACGAGCCACGCCCGATCGTCCGCCGTCAGCGCGTCGCCCCGCGCCAGCGCAACCTCGATCGTCTTCCCCAGCCGCGGCATATCGATCAACGCAGTGGTCGGCGCGTCCACCGTCCGCTCGACGCGCCGGCCGTCGGTGCTGATCACGACAGTGACTTTCGACGGGCTGTCGGCATGAACCCGCACCATCACCTGCGCCGCCGGCTTGTCGCGCGCCGCGACGTGGGTGATGCCGGCGTTGGTTTGCCCCGCCGGGGGCGCGACTACCACCAGCCGCGGATCGGTGTTCGCGATGGCCTGATCGGTCAGGACGATGACCGGATGATCCGTCGTCGCCAGCAGCCGCATCGCACCCTGCGCGATGTCGGCTGAGGTGTCGACCGCCGTCGGGGGCAATGACTGGACAGCGCCCACTAAGCCAGCGGCGTCGGTTGGCTGCACATCGCGAGAGGGAACCGCGATCACCCGCACCGGTCCGCTCGCGTGCGTCGCGAGAAGCGCCGCGGCCCGCTCGTAGCGGTAAGCCTTCCCGTCCCGCGCGGACATCGAGATCCCGCGATCGACGAGGACCGTTACGGATTGATCCGGCTTGCCTGAAGAGAGGACCGGCGACGTCGCCGCGACAATGGCGAAGAGGATCGCCAGCAGCAGCAGGACGATCGCCAGCGGCGGCGCCTGCACCGCCCGGCGCGTGCTGGGCCGCGCGTCGCCGTTGCGCCACAGCGCAAGAAACGGCACGCCGATCCGCGCCCGCCGGCCCCACAGCATCCAGATCGCCAGCCCCGCCCACGGGATCAGCGCCAGCAGCCAGATGGGAGTCGCGAGGTGCATGCCCCTGGGGAGTTTATCCGAATCAGAACTGCTTCACCGCGTCCGACACGACCATCTGCTTGCGGAGCAGGATGTAGTTCCGCCCGCGGTACTCGGTCACTTCCCCGGTGATGCGGAAGCGCAGATCGCGGCTCGTGCCGGTGATGGCCGACTCCATGCGCATGAGCGTGAGGTTGGGCAGGACGATCAAAGGCGGGTCGAGCATCGTGCGTCCGTCGGATTCGAAGGTGAACTCCCACTGCTGCCCGTCGGCGCTGCGCGTGAGCCGGCCGACGCGGTTCACGATGTCGGTGCCCTCGCGCATGACGGTGACGGTCGGCGCATCGGGTGCGACGGCGGCGCCGCTGGTGGCGTCGATGCCCCCGCTCTGAACGTCCGTCGCCGGCTGCGCGGGCGGGGCGTCGCCGGTGGGCTTGAGGAGCTGATCGAGCATCTCCTCCGCCGACTTGCCCGTCGGGCGCGTGGTGGCGCCGGCGGTGATGGCCGCAGCGGTGTCCGCAGGTTGCGTCGCCTGCGCACCAGCATGGTTCGACCCAATGCAGCAACCGATCAGTGCGACGATGACGGCAAGCGGTGCGATTCGCATGATAAGACTCCCGGCAACAACGACCAGCCTGAAATGCCGCGAGGCGCACCGCTTTGGTGCGCCTCGCGCGCAGGGCCAGCTCATCTTATCGGCCGGGGATGCTCGAACAATCCTTACCGGCTGGCGACGATCGGCTTATCGGACGACGCGAGCTTGGGCTTGGGGATGATCAGGATCCTGCCCGTCGTGGCGGGCCGGGTCGTCGCGTCGCCGTTGCCGTTGCCGTCGCGGAGGGCGCTTCGGTCAATGATGATGATCATCCGGGGGTGCGACGGGACGAGAAACGAGCCGTTAGGCTGCAACTGGGCGGCGCGAAGCAGATCGATCTTGCGGAAGTACCTCGGCGCGCTGCGGTACGCTTCGTTACGCGCTTCATCGGCGGTGAAGCCGTAGCGGGCGGCGTTGCGGTACGGGAGCAGATCGCTGTAGACGCGGGGCTGGGGGTTGAACAGCCCATCGCCAAAGGTGCGGTCTCCCCCAGAGAACGCGCCGTAGCGGTAGCGGTTGAACCCGCGATCGGCCAGCTCGCTCCGCACCTCCGCCCGATGGTGCACCCGCGGCGCTTGCCCGCCGTAGTAGTACCGTTGGCCGGTGCTGGTCTCGTACTGGTATCGAACATTCTCGTAAACGATCTGCCCGAACGCGGCGGGCGCCCCGACGCAGGACATTACGACACAAGCGGACAAAAACGCGGCAATCATGGAACGCGACATAGCGACTTCTCCCTTTCACGGCACTGCCCACACGCGCGCAACGCAGTGGAACTGACTCATGGGAGTGTAGCACGTCCGATAAGGGGCGCGATTTCAAAATCCAGGATGCAAGCGACCCGAAGTGAACTTCAGATGCCGGGGGCATAACCTGCAACGAGTGTGCGGGTCGTAGCGGATCCCCTGCCCCCGAAGCACATTACCCGATCGATTCGAGCTTATCGTCGAGCTGTTCCTGGTCCATCCCCGTCACCGAAACCGTCTTGCGGCTCTGGTAGTGGCCTTTCGTCAGCGTGACCTGGTACGGTTTCACGCCCAGCGCCTTGGACACAAGCTGGATGACCGCTTTGTTCGACGCGCCGTCTTCGGCGGCGCCGGTGACCATCAGCTCGATGCCGTCGCTCGTGCGGCCAAGAACCTCGTCCTTCTCCGAGTCCGGGAGGACGACGACGTTCAGGTTCGCCGTGTGGATCATGCCATCGGCGCCGGGTTCAACCCGGCCGTAGAAGGACGCTTCGTCCTTTTTGTTCCTCCCGAGGACGCGGGGCGCGGACGATGCATCTTCGTGGCGCCGCACGGGCGCCACTTTGCCCATGGCCGAGCCCGATGCGCGACCGCCCGTCGCCGGGGGGTGCAGGAACTCGTTCCAGAACGTCCGGCAGAAAAGAACAATTGGGTCGTCCGGATCGTTGCGCGCGATGAACCACCCGGCCCCGGAGAACAGCACCAGCGCCACGAGCACGACCAGCTCGATGATGACGAGCCACTCAAGCGCGCTCACGGCTGGCCTCCCGCGTCGCGGCCAGGATGCCCTGGATGAGCCGCCGGCCCAGCGCCCAGGCGACGATCGCGAAGAACGCGTAGTACGCGATGTCGCGGATGCCGTCGATGACCAGGTACGTGATGAAAGGCCCGCGCTGCTCGTCGCTCAGCTTGCGGACTTCCTCCATGATCGTCCCCCATTCGTCGAACATGATATGCCTTTCCGCTCGGATTCGATCCGTCCTGAAACGCCGCAACGTTATACCGCGCCGCCTCGCGAACGCGGCGCGCCCATTGATCCGTTTAAGAATTCCCGTAACACTTCACCCCTCTGCAACGTTTTCCACCGGCAGCGGCGGCAGCGTGCCGGTTTTTAGCAGCGTGCGCAACGCCTCGGCGATCGTCGCCGTCGGGTCGTGGCCACGCAAACGCAGCGTGCGATACACGCTCATCA
>JBBSLV010000293.1:0-5374 GCA_038233535.1 Tepidisphaerales bacterium
GACGGTGAGGCGGCCTTTCAGCACCTGGATGAAGACCGTTCCGTTCGTGCGGTGCTCGCGCAGCTCGGAGCCGGGCTCGAAGAGGAACAGCGCCAGCGACGATTGGCCGTGGCGGTAGAGGGTTTTCTGGCGTCGGCCACGGACCGCTTCGGCCGACTCGCCGGAAAGCTCCGTCGCGGCGGCGTCGAGATCGAACGCTTGCGCGGGTGGGGCGAAGCGCTCGGTGGGGTGGGTGCGGTTGCGGTCGGCGGGGTCGTCGTTCGGCTGGGTCATGGGATTAAACCTCCAGGTGCGATACCCGCGATGGGCGCACGCGAATAGCACTCTAGCGTTCCATGCCGATCGCGCCACCGCCCAAAGGGTTCACCGCGGGACGGCACCGGCCATCATTCGTAGACCTCGCTGCGGTGGGCGATGAGCAGGACGTGGACCCGATCGGCCTGATCGTCGATCCGATAAAGAACTGCCAATCGCCCACGCGGTAACGAAGCCGGCCGGACAAGTCCCCCGTCAACCGTTTTATGTTGTTGCCGTGGCGGGGGTCGCGCTCCAGTTGGGCGAAGCAGCGTGCCAGCTTGCGCGCGAGGGGTTGATCGGCATCGGCGTAGAAGGCCCGTGCTTCGGGGGCAAGGATGACCTCAAACATCCTTCCGCACCTTGCGCCAGTGGACCCCCTTGCCGGCGGCGACGGCCTTCTCGGCGGCGGCGAGGCGCTGACCGATCGGCGGGCGGTTCAGGAAGGCGACGTAATCGGCAACCGACTCCAGCCGCTTGGGCGGCAACCGGTCGATCGCCGTCTTGATCTTTCGACGCAGCTCGACGGTGCTCATCGTCGAAATGATAACGGATCAACCGCGCGGGGGAAGACGTGGCCGCCCGTGCCTTCGCACTCGTTCCCCGATATAACGCCCGCCATGACTCAGTCGCAAAAACCCCGCATCCTCACCGGCGACACGCCGACCGGAAACCTCCACCTCGGCCACTACGTCGGCAGCGTGGAGAACCGGCTCGCGATGCAGGCCGCGTACGACTGCTACTTCATCATCGCCAACAAGCACGCGTTCACGACCCGCGCCGACAAGCCCGCGGAGATTCGCCAGAGCGTGATGGACATCGCCACCGACTACCTCGCTGCGGGCATCGATCCGAACAAGAGCACGATGTTCGTGCAGTCGGAAGTCCCGGCGATCGACGAGCTGACGTTCTTCTTCGCCATGCTCATCCCGTACCCGCGGCTGATGCGCAATCCCACGCTCAAGGACGAGATCCGCGACAAGGGGCTGGGCGAGAATTATCCGTTCGGCTTCCTGCTCTACGCGGTGGGTCAGTGCGCGGACATTCTTGCCTTTCGGCCGCAGCTCGTGCCGGTGGGGGAGGATCAGCTCCCGCACCTGGAGCTGACGCGCGAAGTGTCGCGCCGGTTCAACCAGATGTACTGCAACGTCGACCCGCACACGGCGGACAAGGACTACGTCAGCGCGGGGGGACTGTTTCCGATCATCGAGCCGAAGCTGGGGCGCGTGAAGCGGCTGGTGGGGACGGGGGGTCCGTCGGCGGAGACGGGGCAGCTGCTGAAGATGAGCAAGTCGCTGAACAATGCGATCTTTTTGTCAGATGACGCCGACGCGGTGCAGAAGAAGGTGATGGGGATGTACACGGACCCGAAGCGGCTGCGCGTGAGCGATCCGGGAGAGACGGACCCGGCGAAGAACCCGCTGTGGGCGTTTCACGAGACGTTCAACCCCGACCAGGCTTGGATGACGGAGCAGCAGGACGCCTACCGCAACGGCAAGGTGGGCGACGTCGTCATTAAGAAGAAGCTGGTCGAGGTGTTGAACACAATCCTCGAGCCGATCCGTACGCGACGGAAGCAGTACGAATCAAGGCCGGACGACGTGCTGGACGTGTTGCGCGTTGGGACAAAGCGCGCCAACGTAATCGCGGAAGAGACGTTGCAACTCGCGAAGCAGGCGATGAAGCAGGATTATTTCGGGCGCGAGCTGATGATCAAATAACCATGGCGAGGCCGCTTCAGCGGCTGGGTCTTACGTCAACGGCGCGCGTCTCCCGCGGCGCTGCTCCCGCGTCATCTCGTGCGCCACCTGCGCCAGCTTCTGGTGCGCCAGCTCGCAGGCGTAGTCCACCTGGATCACGCGACGGTAGGCTTCGATTTTCCGGACTGGATCGACTTCCGCATCCGCCGACGCGAGGAACGGGCCGTGCAGCCGTTCCCACATGCCCATCACCTCCGCGTAGGTTTCCCACGTGCCCTTGCGGATGCCCTTCGGCGCCGCTTCCTCCGCGACGACGATGCAATGCGGGGGAAGGCGCGAGATAAGTTGATCGATTGATTCGGGCCGCAGGTCGGGTAGGGCGACGTCGTCGGTCGGCGCGATGACGATAACGCGCCCGTCGCCGATGGGATACGCCGCGGCCAGGAACGTCTCGACGTACAACCCATGCTCCGCCTGGAGCCGGCGGACCTCCTGCGCGGGCGCAATCGTGCCCCAGCCGGCGACGAGCAGTTGCCCGTGCGGGTAATTCTCCACCACGCGACGCCCGTCCACCGCGTCTTCCGGGCCGGCCGCGATCAGGTCGAGCGCGACCACGCCTTCCCCGCAGCGCTGGCGGCGCTGGCGGCGGGCCTCCTGGAGGGGCATGTACAGGCGCGACAGCGTGTCGAAGTCGCGGTTCGCCCACGCGTGCTGCTCGGCCTCGGCGAGGGTTGTCTCCGCCTGCAGATAGTTCATCTGCATCAGGAGGGATTGACCTTGTTCACACTTGGCTTGGAGTTCTTCACCGGACATACGGGCATTTTAGGGGGGGCGGGCGGAAGTTCACCACGGAGCGCACGGAGATCACGGAGAAGAAAAAGCCGAAGCGAAAGAGACGAGCGACTGGCTTGCCTCCGTGTACTCCGCGCGCTCCGTGGTGAGTATCTACTTCGGCTGGATGGCGGCCTTCATGGCGCCGATAGCGCTGCGCCATTGGGCGCTGGTCTCGGTTGTCTCGTAGAGCAGCAGGTCCCCGAGGGTGACGAAGTCGCGGCTTTCCAATGAGGTGCGGATCTGCTTCAGTTGCCGGGAGAACTCCTGAAACACCGCCGCCATTGTCACGCCGCCGGCGCGGATTTGCGTGAGGTCGATGCGGAGCAGCTGCGCGGTCTTCAGGACCGATTCCTGCGCGTGCTGCCAGGTGGTGAAGCACCCGCTGAGCCTTTCCATGGCGGGACCGTTCTGGTTGCGCTGGAGCAGCTCGGCGGCCTCGGTTTTCAACCGATCGGCTTCGTCCAGCTGGGACGCGACCTGGTCGAGCACCTCGATCGCCATCTCGCGCGGGTCGGCGGTTTCGATGAAGACGGTATGCCCGCTGACGGGCGACAGTTTGACCTGCGGGAGGTGATCGAGGTCCGGCTCCTCTCCGTCGATCAGCACGTGCACGATCAGCCGGCTGCTGTCCTTCTGGAGATGCGTGAGCACCTGCCCCAGCGTCTTCAAACCCAGATTTTCCGCGGCCAGCGGCCGGTGATCGACGGTAACAGACATGGGCAGTGCACTCCTTCGCGGACCAAGTGGATTCATCGGCCACTCGTTCCCGAAACCTTCAAGCAAGTCCTATAAAATTTTCCCCGGCGTCCACCCCGCGCTTTGCAGCGATCTCGATAAACTCGTTTCCATGACCACCACCGCTACGACCACCGATCAGCAGCGGCTCGAGCAACTCCTCCGCGCCGAACACCCGTGTGTGAGCATTACCACATATGAAGAAGACGAAGCGCTCGCCCTCGTCCGCGACGCGGCCGATGAGTTGCGGATCGACGTGCTGATCTGGTCCGTCTCCCAGGGGCTGCGCGACGGAATGATTGCCGACGGCCCGACGATCACGGGCACGGAGCACCCGGCGGCGGCGCTGGTGGTGGTCGCCCAGATGGTGCGCAAGGTGACGGTCGTGATGCTCGACCTGGCGGAGCATTTGAAGGACGAGCGGACGATGCGCTGCCTGCGCGAGGCGATCGGCGCCGTCGCCAAGACAGGCGGGCACCTCGTGCTTATCGATCACTCGACCAATGCGCCGGCATGTTTGCGCGCGGTTGCGACGCCGTTTGAGCTGTCGCTGCCGGACGAAGCGGCGCTGGAGCGGATCGTGCGCGAGACGCTGCGCCAGCGCAACGAGGTGTGCCGCATCGCCGTCGACATCAGCAAGCGGGACTTGCAGGCCATCGTCCGCAACCTGCGCGGGCTCACGCGCCGCCAGGCACGGCAGGTCGTGCTCGACACGGTCTGCGAGGATCGCCGGTTCGATGTGAACGACGTCAACATGGTGCTCGCGCAGAAGCGCAAGCACCTCCAGGGGGTCGGGCTGCTCGATTTCGTCGAAGCACCCACGAGCATCGACGAGATCGGGGGGCTTCGGCGGATGAAGTTCTGGCTCGAGCAGCGCCGCGAGGCGCTGAACGACGAGGCCAAAGCGTTCGGCATCACCCCGCCCAGGGGGTTGCTGATGCTCGGCGTGCAGGGCGCGGGAAAAAGCCTCGCCGCAAAGGCCGTTGCGACGGCATGGCAGCGCCCGCTGCTTCGGTTGGACGTTGGCGCGCTCTACGACAAGTTCATCGGCGAGTCCGAGCGCCGGCTGCGCGACGCGCTGCACCAGGCGGAGATGATGGCGCCGATCATCCTGTGGATCGACGAGATCGAGAAAGCCTTCGCGTCGGCCGCCAGCCAGAGCAGCGACGGGGGGTTGTCGAAGCGCATGTTCGGCACGCTGCTCACTTGGATGCAGGAGCACGAGGCGCCGGTGTTTCTCATCGCCACCGCCAACGACATCGAGGCGCTCCCGCCGGAACTGCTGCGCAAGGGTCGGTTCGATGAGATTTTCTTCGTTGATCTACCGGATGATGAAGCACGGCAGATGATCTTCGCGATCCACCTCAAGAAGCGCGGCCGCGACGCGAAGAAATTTGATTTGGCGAAGCTGGCGCAGGTTTCGGAAGGCCACAGCGGCGCGGAGATCGAGCAGGCGATCAAGGCGGCGCTTTACGGCGCATTCGCCCATAAGCAGGAGCTGACGGATCAGCACGTGATCGACGCGATCAACACGTCGCCGCCGTTGTCGGTCACGATGGCGGAGCGGATCAGGGATCTCCGGAATTGGGCGACTGGCCGCTGCGTGCCGGCGGATTGAGTCTCAGCGATGTCACTGTTCGCACCTGAACCGCGGGCTCCCGCCCGCGGCTGAAAGCTGCCGCACTGCACAAGGCCCCTTGATCGTGCGGCAGCTCCTAAATAACCGTGCGCGAGTGCGCGCCACATTCAAATGCGTCTCCTATCAACACTTATGACGTAACAAGTGAGGACTCCCGCTGTAGATGGGTTTA
>JBBSLV010000294.1:0-5358 GCA_038233535.1 Tepidisphaerales bacterium
GGGAGACTGAGGAACAGGAGCGCTGCGAACGATCTGAGACCGAAGTGGCGAGACATCACGTGTCGGAATGATCCCACGGTAGGAGCGGCAGCCCGCTGCGTTCCAAGCGTCCGGGGGCAAGATTAATGAACTTTAATCGAGTCCACGGCTGACTTCCCGGCAGCGCGTTATCGCGAGCCGGCGAACGGTTCGCCGCCTCAGGTTCTGCCTTCCGTGTCTCATGTTCTCCGGAGATAAGCGGATCACCGCCACAGCCGCACTCCGAAGACGAGCCTTGTCCGCGTGGGATCCTGCCCCTCAGCGCGCGCCAGGTCCGCGGCGCCGAAGAAGCGGCGGTCGAACGACACGCCGAGATACGGGCCGAACTGCCGGCGGATCTCGTAGCGCACGCGCAGCCCCGACTCGAGGTTGTTCAGACCACGGCCGACGCCGAATTCCTCCACCTGCTGCGCGGCGATGTTGGTCTCGACCCGCGGCTGCATCACGAGGCGCTGCGTGAGCATGTAATCGCGAACGAACTCGACACGGCCGGACACATGCCCCTTCCGACTGATGAAGAGCAGCGTGGAGAGATCGTACCGGTATGGCACGAGCCCTTCGAGGCCAAGGACGAGTTGGCCGCGCGTGACGTTGCGGTCCTGGAAGGTCGCCGTCTGGATGCCGCCTCCGATCTGCACGTCGTAATACTTCCGGACGAACCGGCCGTAGAGCAGCCGCGCGTCGATGTTGCGTTCGGCTTTGCCGAACGCCTGTTCTCCCTCGCTCTTGAACCACAGACGATTGAAGTCGCCGCCGTGCCAGCCGTTGACGTCCCACGTGAGATCCTCGTCCGAGCCAGGGGCGACGTCAAGCTTCTCGGTCACCAGGTAGGTGTGGATGGGATGTGCCTCGACCGGCATGGGCCATCCTGGCGGCGGGTACCGTTGAGGAAAGGCCGGCGGCGGCTGGTCCGCGGCCGTTTGTGCCGTCGCCGCGACGATGCGTCCGGGCCCGAGCAATGCGCCAATCAGGCCGATTGCGAGCACCGCTCCCTTCATTCCGCCTCCGTCTGATCGCCGGTGACGAGCACCACGCGGAACATGCCCGCCGCCATGTGGAGATCGAGATGGCAGTGGAACGCAAAGGGACCCAGTTCGTCCGGCGTGATCAGCACCGACAGTCGCTCCGCGGGCTTGACGAGCACCGTGTGCTTGCGTGGGAGGTACTCTCCCGCGCCGTTGTCGAGCTGCATGAACATGCCGTGCAGGTGCATCGTGTGGTCCATCATCGTGTCGTTCACGAACGTCCCGCGCAACCGCTCTCCCAGCCTGAACCGGATCGGCTCGGGCGCCTGCGAGAACTTCTTACCGTCGAGCGACCACATGAAGCGCTCCATGTGGCCGGTCAGGTGGATCTCCAGCTCGCGCGCCGGGCCCCGGGGATCGAACGTCTCGCGCGCCTTGAGGTCGGCGTAGACGAGCACCCGCCGTCCCTCGCCGCCCAGACCGATGCCCGGGTCGCTCCACATCGGCCGCGTGACCATCGGAATCATCTGGTTGCCGCTGCCGTGCGAATCGGGGCCATGCTTGACGGGTCCGCCCTTCGACGGGGGCATCGCCATACCGGGCATCTGGTGCCCGACATGCTCGTCTCCCGGCATTCCCATGGCCATCGGCGCGCCGCCGGCCTTCGCGTTCTTGTCCGTCCCGATTACCATCCCGGGCATCGGCTTGTCCATCGCCATGTTCATGCCCATGTCGCCCATGGTCCGCAACGGACGCGACCTGCGGGCGGGGATCTCGGCCGTCATCCCGGCGCGCGGCGCGATCGTGCCGCGCACGTACCCGCTGCGATCGAGCGTCTCGGAGAAGATGGTGTAGGCCCGATCCTCTGGCGTGACGATGACGTCGTAGGTCTCGGCCGGACCAATCCGGAACTCATCGATCTCCACGGGCTGCACGTCCTGCCCGTCGGCCTGCACCACCGTCATCGGCAGTCCCGGAATCCGCACGTCGTGAAACGTCATCGCGCCGACGTTGATGAACCGCAGCCGGACCCGCTCGCCTGGTGAGAAGAGGCCCGTCCAGTTCCCCTCGGATGTCAGACCGTTCATCAGGAACGTATAGCCGGCGCCCGTCACGTCGGCGAGGTCCGTCGGATCCATGCGCATCCGCGCCCACATCAGGTAGTTGTCCATGGTCGCGGCCCACCCGTAGCTCTGCATGTCGGCGAGGAACTCGCCCATCGTGCGCTGCTGGAAGTTGAAAAAGCCGGGGCTCTTCTTCAGGCGCGCCAGCATCTCCGCCTCCGAGAGGAAGCTCCAATCCGACAGCATGACGACGTACTCGCGGTCGTACGGTGCCGGTTCGGGCCGCCGCGGGTCGATGATGATCGGCGCGTACACGCCGGCTTGCAGCTGGCCGGGCGAATGGCTGTGATACCAGTAGGTGCCGGACTGCCTGAGGCGGAACTTGTAAACGAAGGTGTCGCCGGCGGGAATGCCCGCAAAGTTGACGCCGGGCACGCCGTCCATGCCGTTCGGTACGAGCACGCCGTGCCAATGAATCGACGACCGCTCTCGCAGATGGTTGGTGACGTTGAGCGTGACGTCCTGCCCTTCACGCAGGCGCAGCAGCGGACCCGGCAGCGTGCCGTTGATCGTCCGAGCCGTGCCGGTGCGGCTGCCGACGCGGAACGGCGTCTCGGCGATCGTGAGATCGATCACGTCGCCGGATAGTTCCGGGGGCCGCCCGGATTGCTGGGCCGGGGGAAACGAAGAGGCCCGCACGTATGAGGGGAGCAATTGCTCCATGGCCGCAAGCAGACCCAGTGCTCCGGTCTGTCGCAGGAGCTGCCGTCTCGAATACTGGTCGCCATTCGCTGACATCGATCCGACTATACCGACAGAAAGACGGCCGACGACCCGCTGTACGCGTTAGATGAATGCCTTTTAATCTCATCGACGCTCGCGCGGCATATGGTGCATGTGAAGGTGGACGCTCCATGAAGCTGACTCGGCGGTATCACATCGTGCTTGCGATCCTCGTGACGTTCGTCCTGCTCGCCGCCGCGGGGGTGTACTACATGACCGCGCACGGGTTCAGCGCCCACGACGAGCCGACCTTTATCGAAGTCGCGGTCGCACGCCAGATGCGCCATATGGGCGTTCCGCGCGGCGCGCGCGATCTCGCCAACCCCGTCCCGGATACACCCGAGGTCCTGGAGGCCGGCCTCGCGCATTTCGCCGATCACTGCGCGATCTGCCACGCGAACAATGGCCGCGGCGATACGGCAATGGGACGGAACATGTACCCGAAGGCGCCGGACATGCGCGCCGCCCAGACGCAAGACCTGTCGGATGGCGAACTCTTCTATATCATCCAGAACGGCGTCCGACTCACCGGCATGCCAGCCTGGGGGAGCGGCGGCCACGACGGGGAGGCGGATAGTTGGAAGCTCGTCCGGTTCATCCGGCACCTGCCCCAGCTCACGGACGAGGAGCGGACGCGCATGGAGAAGCTGAATCCGCGTTCGCCCGGCGAGATGAACATGCCCGACGAGCAGGACTTCCTCGAAGGGAAGACTCCAGACGCGGCGCCGGGGCGGAGCGGGCACGCGCCGGGAAAGGGCTGACGCGCGGTCTGCACTACACTGTCGCCTGGACGGCCGGCCACAATCCGGCCGCCATATCCCATGGCCGTATCCACGCCACCCGTTCGCGTGCTCGTCGTTGAGGACGAGCGGAAGCTCTCGGCGTTCATCCAGCGCGGACTGACCGAACAAGGTTTTGCGGTGGATGTCGCGGACGATGGCCCGTCTGCACTCACCCAAGCGGCCGCCGTCACCTACGATCTGGTGGTGCTCGACATCATGCTGCCCGGTCTCGACGGATTCGACGTGTGTCGGGCGCTGCGCCGGGACTCGCTCGATGTGCCGGTGCTGATGCTGTCCGCGCGGGGAGTCGTCGCGGACCGGGTGAAGGGCCTCGAGAGCGGCGCCGACGACTATCTGACCAAACCGTTCGCTCTGTCGGAGCTCGTCGCCCGTGTGCGGGCGCTGCTGCGGCGGCAACGGCCATCGGAACTGCTCATCATGACGATCGGCGACCTGTCGCTGGATCCGATCAAGCGCGTGGTACGGCGCGGCTCGCGACGTGTGGACCTCACGCAGAAAGAATTCTCGCTACTCGCATACCTGATGCAGCACGCCGGGGAAGTACTCACCCGCGCGATGATTGCCGAGCACGTCTGGGACTTCACCTGGGATCGGCTCACGAACGTCATCGACGTCTATGTCAATCACCTCCGAGGAAAGCTGGAGAACGGGGGCGAGCCGCGGATCATCCACGCCGTCCGCGGCCAGGGATACGTGCTCAGGCCCGAGGGTCGCCCGTGATCCATACGCTGCGCGCGCGGCTGACGCTCCTCAATATCGGCATCGTCACAGTGGCAGTATCGCTCTTTGCCCTATTGCTGTATGGATGGCTGTCGCGGACGCTCTACGCGCACCATGACCAGGAGCTTGCAGACGATGCGGGGCGCATTGTCGAAGGACTCGCGACCGCCGCCGAACCCATCCACTCTCTCGAAGCACTCGATCTCGCGGAACGCGTCGGCCCGCTGCTCATTGTGCGCGACGGCACCGGCCGCACGCTCTTCCGCTCCGCACGCCTCGCCACGAGCGATCCCGGTATCGGCGAGCACACGGCACTGCTGCACGCGGCGATGTCGGGTCCGACCTCGGCCCAGTTCTTCACCGTATCCCTGCAGCGCGGCGCGCCGATACGGTTCATCTGTCTGCCGCTGTCGCGTCCGGCAGGGACGTATCTTCAGCTCGGCCGTCGCCTCGGCGATGTCGGGCTGCTGCTTGGGGTGATTCGAATCGCGTCGCTCGTGCTGATACCCCTCGTCGTCATCGCCACCAGTTTCGGCGCACGACTGATCGCCGGTCGCGCTCTCACTCCGATCGCAGGGATCGCCGCGACCCTCGAATCGATCCAGGCCACGGACCTGAGCCGCCGTGTCAGCGCCGGGCCGGCAGATCAGGAAATCACTCGATTGAGCGGCGCGATTAACCATCTGCTTGATCGGCTGCGCCATGCGTTCGCGTCACTGCAGGAATTCACTGCGGATGTCTCGCATCAGCTGCTGACCCCTCTCACCATCATGAAAGGCAGCATCGATGTGGCGCTGAGTGCGCCCCGCCCGCCCGCCGAGTATCAACGGATTCTGGTAGATCTGGCAGAGGAAGTGGACGCGCTCACGGCGACCCTGCGGGATGTGAGCGACTTCACCGTCGCGGCGTCCGACGCGGACGCGCAGATGCCCGAGCGCGTCGATGTCAGCGACGTCTTCCAGGAAGCCGGCGAGTTGGTCCGCA
>JBBSLV010000295.1:0-5321 GCA_038233535.1 Tepidisphaerales bacterium
CCCGGCGGTGATCATCCGCAAGAACAGTCTGTGCAATCGCAGCGACGAGGGCGCCCGCACGCAGGCGGTGTTGATGAGCGTGTATCGCACGTTGCGTCTGCGTGGCCACGATCCGACGGCGACGATCGCCGAGGCGTTGCGAACGCTGCTAAAAACCGGCACGCTGCCGCCGCTGCCGGTGGAAAACGTTGCAGAGGGGTGAAGTGTTACCAACTGGCAACTAACAACGTCCTCACGACACCATTTTCAGCTTGGCCTGCGGCCGGCGGACCCAGGGGCCGATCTGGAGGTGCTTGCGCTGGGCGCTTTGCAGATGATCGAGGTATTGCTTCAGCGCGGCGTCGTCGAACTGCGCCAGGAACTGGGGCTGGACAGTAATGTTGAACCGCCGGATGTCATCGATGAGTTGACGTTTATTCATGGGAAGTTTACTTTCAAAACACGCGGACCTCGGCCGGGCGCGGATGATTGCAACTAAACCGCCCGGCCCGCGTTATGGAATCGGACAAGTGCTCTGTTCCACTTGAACGTTAGCCCCCGTCGAGCAGGCGCGAATGCCAGACCTTCAAACACCCCCGCAAACCCCCCCGCAGACCCCCCCGACCGATAACCGTTCGGCCGCTGCGCAGGGCGATGACGGGACCGATCCGCTGGCCCACCTGCACAAGATGTCCACGACGGCCGGGCTTGGCAGCACCGACTACGTCGCCATCAACGGTCCGTCGGTCGTCGCCGTCGTCCTCGGCCTCGCCAGCGCACTGGCGGTCGTCGATAAGATCCTGCTGATCGTCCCGGTGGCGGGCGTCATTTGCGCAGTTGTGGCCCTCTACCAGATCGGCAAGAGCGGGGGCACGCAGACGGGCAGGGGGCTGGCGGTGCTTGGGCTGCTGCTCTCGCTTGGCTTCGCCGCGTACGTGGGGTACGCGGGCATCGCGAAGGTTCAGCAGGAGACGCGCGACCGCGCCGCGATCGAAGGGATCATCACGCAGTTCACCGAGCACACGAAAAAGGGCGAGTTCGACCAGGCATACGTGCTGTTCAGCCCCCGGTTCCAGGAGCGGGTCAATCCGCAGACGTTTGCCGACGTCATGCGCTTCGTTCAGGCGCACCCCAGCTATGGCACACTCCAGGACATCACGACCAACGGCCGCTACGACTTCACCAGCGACCCGGCGACCGGCCTTCGCATCGCCCAGGCAATCCTGCTAATGAAGCTCGACAAGTTCGCCGAGCCTTCCCGTCAGGAGGCGGTCTTCCGCCTCGTGGGTGGACAGTGGAAGTTCGAGAACATCCCCGGGCTCTTCCCCGCGCCGCAGCAACAGCAGGGCGGGTAGGTTCGTGCTACCCCCGCAACCATTGTGAAACCGCAAGCGACGTCGGTTCCCCCCGCGACGTGGGGGAGTCGCTTTCGGTTTCGCCGATCCTTTTGTCCATCTCTTCATCCTCCCGCTCAAGTGGCGCCCTCATTTGGTCCGATAACTAAAGACATATCCGGCCGTCGGTCGGACGCTTCTCAGCAGCAGGTCCGAATAAGCCGATACCGCCCGTGGAAGCCCGTTTTTTCGACGGGTCGCCCGCGAAGAGGTAACGCTTATGACTAGCCCAAATCAGACGATGGTGTGGCGCGTGTTGTGCGCCGCGTCGGTCGTGTCGGTGGTGACGATGGCCGGATGCGCGACGATCGCCGCGAAGTTCCGCCGCTCGCCGGTGACGACGAACCCCGTCGTCCTCGCGCAATCCAACGCCGACGACGAGGAATATGACGCCGACGATGCCCTGACCGATCAGCCGATCGAGCACCGCTCCCCGTCCGGTCGCGCCAACGACGTGTTCGCGAACGTGCAACACAACGAGGACATGGGCGACGTGCCGGAGGTGAATCTTTACGGCGAGTTCGATGGCTTCGAGCGCATGATCGCCCGGCCGATGATCGGCGCGGTCGGCTTCCAGCAGCACACGTACGTCGACGAGGGTTACGACAGCGACATCGCCGTCGACCCCACAGGCAAGTGGATGGTCTTCGCCAGCACGCGCCACTCGATCACCGCGGACATCTACATTCAAGCAACCGGCGGCACGAGCGTGACACAGCTCACCAACGACGGCGCCGACGATTCCGGTCCCGTGTTCAGCCCCGACGGCAAGACGATTGCCTTCGCCAGCACACGGGCGGGCAGTTGGGATCTGTACACGATGGATTTCGACGGGCGAAACGTCGTGCAGGTCACGAGCGGCCCGATGCAGGATCTGCACCCGAGCTTCAGCCCCGACGGCGCCCGGCTGGCGTATTGCAGCGCGGGCGGACGCAGCGGGCAGTGGGAACTGTGGGTTGCCGACCTGCGTACTCATCAGAAGAAAATGATTGGATACGGGCTGTTTCCGAGCTGGGCGCCGAACAACGAAACTGATCGCATCGCGTTCCAGCGGGCGCGGCATCGCGGGTCGCGCTGGTTCACGCTGTGGACGCTGGACCTGATCGACGGCGAGCCGACGCGCGTGACGGAACTGGCCGCCAGCACGAACGCGGCCATCGTCGCGCCAAGCTGGAGCCCCGACGGCAAGCGGCTGGCGTTCGCCACCATCGTCGAGCCCGCGCGCATGAACGGCGGCAGGCCGGTGGGGCAGCAGGACGTCTGGACGATCAACGCCGACGGCACGGACCGCCAGCGACTCACCGACGGCAACGGCACGAATCTCCAGCCGTTCTGGGGCAAGGACAACCGCGTGTACTTCGTCAGCGATCGCGGCGGGATGGAAGCCGTGTGGTCCGTGAGAGCCCCAACGGGCGGAACGCTCATGGCCGAGCAGTCCGACGCGCCGCGCGATGCCGCGGCGTCAACCGATGTGGGTGAACTGAACAACTAGATTTCCCCCCTCTCCCTGAGAGCGTGTGAACTTTTGTGTAGCACGGGTTTTCAACCCGTGTTTTCGTGACGAAGACACGGGTTAAAAACCCGTGCTACGAAAAAATTCACAAGCTCTGAGTACAGGGAGAGGGAACCAGAGGCTTCAAGGACGAAGCAATGATGACAACGATGCGGAGCATCCTGGCGACGACTCTTCTGGCGATCACGGTCGCCGGCTGTTCAGAGACGCCGCGCTACGGCACGGAGCGCCAACTGGCGCTGCCGGGCACGAAGCGCCAGGTCTGGGCGGTCGCGCCGGCGGTCAACTTGAGCGGGCAACGGGTCGATCCGCTGTTGCAGGCCGACCTCGCGTACCAGCAGCTTCAGCAGGTCGACGGGATCACCGCCATTCCCGTCAACCGCGTCGCCGAGGTGTACGCGGGGCTTCAGATCGACCGCATCGCGTCGCAGGAGCAGGCGGAGCTCGTCTGCGAGATGCTGGGCGCGGATGGATTGCTCATCCCGACGGTGACGGCGTACGACCCGTACGACCCGCCGAAGATCGGTGCGTCGCTGCAACTGTTCGGAAAGCCGGCGACGCAGCGGCAGAAGAAAAACGTGGATCCGCGCGAGCTGGCGCGCCGCGCCACGCCGGGCGAAAACCAACCGTTGCCCGCGTCGACGCCGCAGCAGTTTTTGCAGGTCGTCGGAATGTTCGACGCCGCCAACGGGTCGGTCCGCAAGGCGGTGCTGGACTACGCCAAGGGCCGCAACGACCCGGTCGGGCCGTACGGCGCGGAAGAGTATTTCGTGAGCATGGACCGCTACAGCGGCTTTGTCTATCACGTGCTGATCGCGGAATTGATGAATCATCCGCGCCTGCGCAAGGGCGCGTAGCGCCCCACGGGCCGGGTGATCGCTGACAGCTGACGGGCAACATCGGGTGGCGCCAAACCTGCGCCGGGAGTTTTGCAATGACGGGCATGAAGACGTTAAGCCTCGTGAAGGGCAAGGATCACTTCTGTTTCCGCTACGAGGTCGGCCAGGAGGCCGCGGTGCTCGAATCGTTCATCGAAATGGTGAATCGGCGCGAGCTGCCGTTCGACTGGTTTGACGCCGCCGTGCTTTCTCATCAGCTCGGCCAGCATTTGGCAAAAGAATTGAAGGGGTATTTGCCGAAAAAAGCAGCGTAAGGTTATCGGGTTTTCTCGAAACCCTTACAAAACCGGTCGCGCGACGAGGATCGTCCGCGAATCGGGCCACTTCGGATCGCCGGCCGGGTGGTTGCGGGAGCTTGCGCCTTCATCGCGCTTTCACGTTTCACGTCTTCACTCGACGCGTCACGTGCTTTCGTGCCAGTTGCCGCGCATCTCTCACATCGGGCGGTTGAGCCTTCGCCGCCCCAATCAGGAAACGTTCGCCACCCGACCGGTCGCTTATGAGCAACACGTCTGTCCTCGATGTCCCCGCGTCGCTCCCGGCTGAGAAGCCCTTCACCCCGCTGGTCCGCCAGTTCCTGGACTACCTGCGGCTGGAGAAGCACTTCAGCGACTACACGATCAAGAGCTACGGCGCCGACCTGCTCCAGTTCGCGCAGTTCATCGCCGGCGAGATCGGCAGCCGCAACCGCGCCGGCTTCAACCCCGCCGGCGTCAACTCCCCCGACGCGCCGAAAGCGCCCATGACCCGCGAGGGCATTGACGAGCTTCAGGTGAAGTGCGAGCCGCTCACCATCCGCGAGTTCCTCGCCTACCTGTACGGGCAGAACTACACCAAGAGCACGACGGCGCGGAAGCTGGCGACGCTGCGGAGCTTCTACAAGTTCCTCATCCGACGCTCCCTCGTCAGCGTCAACCCGCTCTCGACGATCCGCACGCCCAAGCAGGAAAAGCGGCTGCCCAAGTGTCTGGACCTCGAGCAGGTGCAGAAGCTTCTGGAAGCGCCCGGCGACGCCGACCTGCTCAGCGCCCGCGACCGGGCAATGCTCGAAGTGCTCTACAGCTCCGGCATCCGCGTGAGCGAACTGGTCGAGCTGGACACGGCCGACCTGGATCTCCAGGAAGGCGTGCTTCGCGTGAAGGGCAAGGGCCGCAAGGACCGGCTCACGCCGATCGGCTCACAGGCGATCAAGGCGCTGCAGCGCTACTTCGAAATGCGCCAGACCGGCAGCGGCGCGGGGGGGCAACCGATGATCGGGCGCGTGTTCCTGAACAAGCACGGCCACGCGCTGAGCACGCGCTCGGTCCGCCGAAAGCTCGACAAGTACCTCGTCGCCGCCGGTCTCGATCCCGGAATCAGCCCGCACACGCTGCGTCACAGCTTCGCGACGCACCTGCTCAATAACGGCGCCGACCTCCGCAGCGTTCAGGAGCTGCTGGGCCACCAGTCCCTCAGCACAACCCACATCTACACCCACCTGACCACCCAGCGGATGAAGGAGACCTACGACGCCGCCCACCCCCGCAGCGGCGCCGA
>JBBSLV010000296.1:0-5316 GCA_038233535.1 Tepidisphaerales bacterium
GCCGTCGTGAAGGAAACGCTCCTGGCCCAGCGCGAAGCGCTGAGCGGCGTGAGCCTCGATGAAGAGGCGATCAACCTCATGCGGCAGCAGCGCGCGTTTCAGGGCGCATCGCGGCTGATCGCGGCGGTGGACGAACTGATGCAACAGATTCTGGCTCTTGTTTAGATCCAGTTTCACAGAATCGAGATTAATGGAACCGCAGATGAACGCGGATAAGAGAAGAAATTAGAATGAGTCTTTATCTGCGTTCATCTGCGTTCATCTGCGGTTCCATCGTGTTTATTCAGAGAGCACGTAGAGATTGACCATGGCTATTCTGCCCACCCAACTTGCCCGAGTCAGCAACCAACTGCGAACCAGCGTGTCGCAGAACACGATCTCGCGCACGCAGCGGTCGTTGCTCGAAGTTCAGAACGAGCTGATCACCGGCAAGCGGATCATTTCCCCCAGCGACGATCCCGGCAACGCCGCCATCGTTCAGCAGCTTCGCAAGACGCTCGAGCAGCGCGCGGCGTATCTGGGCAACGTGAAGCAGGCGACGAGCCACCTGGGCACCGTCGATTCGACCCTCGGCGACCTCGCCGATCTGCTCCAGCAAGCGCAGGACATTGGTTCGGCCAACGTCGGCTCTGACGTGACGGCCGAGCAGCGCAAAAGCGCCGCCGCCGTCGTCGACAACATCTACAGCCAGGTTCTGACTCTCGCGAACAAGCAGTTCGAAGGCATGTACCTCTTCGCCGGCGACCGCCTGACTGATGCGCCGTTCGTCCCCGAGGCCGGGGGCATGAAGTTCGTCGGCTCGACCAACGTGCTGAACAACGCCTACGACGAAAACAGCGTCCGCCCCTTCATGGTCAATGGCGAGCGGGTCTTTGGCGCCCTCTCGACGCGCGTCGAAGGCGCGGCCGACGTCACGCCGTCGATCACTGCCGTGACGCGGCTGATCGACCTGTCGGGCGTCGGCGGTACCGGCATCCGCCCCGGCTCGATCAACATCAGCAACGGGACATCCAGCGCGACGGTCGATCTCTCGCAGGCAAGCAGCGCCGGCGACGTCGTTGATGCGATGAACGCGGCCGGCGTAGGCGGGATCACCGCGTCGCTTGGTGTCCGCGGGCTCGTCCTCACGGGCGGACCGGGCGACGACATCACCGTCACCGAAGTCGGGGGGGGCACGACGGCGAGCGACCTGGGCGTCCTCCGATCGGTCGGCGCGGGCGCGGGTTTGCCCCTCAACGGCGCAGACGCCGGGCCGAAGATCACGCTCCTCACGCCCCTCGCGAGCCTCAACAGCGGCACGGGCATCGACCTGGCCAACGGCATTACGATCACGAACGGCGAGCAGACGGCCACGATCAACTTCACGGGAAGCGCCACCGTGCAGGACATGCTCAATCGCATCAACAGCTCCGGCGCCCACGTCCGCGCGGAGATCAACGGCGCCGGCACGGGGATCAACATCCTCAACCCCACGCAGGGCATGAACATGAGCATCGCCGAGAACGGCGGCTCGACGGCGGCGGACCTGGGCGTGCGCAGCTTCGGTCCGGCGTCGTCGCTGGCTGAGCTGAACCTCGGCAAAGGCGTCGGCACCGCCGACGGACCGGACATGATCATCACGCGCAGCGACGGGACGACGTTCGACGTCGACATCGCCGCAACCGGCGTGGTGCAGGACGTGATCGACGCGATCAACGCCGCCGACGGCGGCGGGGGTGTCACCGCCGGCTTCGCGACCACGGGCAACGGCATTGTCCTAACCGACACCGCCGGCGGCGCCGGGACCATGACCGTCGCGGCAGCAAACTATTCCGAAGCGGCCAAAGACCTGGGCCTCCTGAAGCCCGCCGTCGGCGCGGTCCTCACGGGCGACGACGTTAATCCGGTCAAGGCCGCCGGCGTGTTCAGCAATCTATCGACCCTGCTCCGCGCGCTGCACTCCAGCGACCAGCAAGCGATCACCGACGCGGCGGCGGGATTGAAGGCCGACCTCACGAACCTCACGACGGTGCGCGGCGAGACGGGCGCGCGCGTGCAGGAGCTGGAAAACCGGCAGAATCGGCTCGAAGACGAAAACCTCGCGACGCAGTCGCTGCTGGCGAACCTGGAAGAAGTGGACATGACCGAAGCGATCTCGCGCTTCCAGACGCTTCAGACCGCGCTGCAGGCGAGCATGATGACGACCTCGAAGATGATGAACCTGTCGCTGCTGGATTTTCTGAGCTGATCTTCATGGCACGACGCTTGCATTGAATGAAAGAAGATTCGATTGCAAGTGTGAAAGAAGCAATCAAACGCGAAACGCGCAGCAATGGTTGCCGATTCGCGCAGGATCAGACGGACACCTTCTCCCTCTCCCCGGTACTCCGGGGAGAGGGCGGGGGAGAGGGGCGAGCGGCGTGAGATGTCGGTGCCCGTTCGATTGGACGACTCATGCGAGTCGTCGAATCGAGCGCTGCTCGACGCCGAACGCACCTTGCCCCTCTCCCCGGCGTACCGGGGAGAGGGAGTGACAGATGCGCGATCGGGATGGAAACCCGTCGCGGCGCGGCCGGCGCGGACGCCGATTGCGAAGGATGAAGCTCGATGTACTCGCCGCTCACGCAGGATGCGGGATGCGGCGGTCAAGCGGATCCCCCGGCGGAGCCGGATGGGTCGGATTGACAACACCGGGGCGACGGAGATCGCCCGGCATGTTGCCACGACGTGTTCCAACACGCACGTCCTGGCGGGAAATGGAGTTCGCATGGAGATCGAGACCACTCGCTTCGGAAAGCTTTCGGTCGAGGACGACCGGATCATGACTTTCCCGCACGGCCTGCTCGGGTTCCCTGAACAGGGCCAGTTCGCGCTCATCCAGACGGGGGAAGACAATTACTTCTTCTGGCTGCAATCGGTGGACGAGCCGAGCCTCGCGTTCGTCGTCACCGATCCGAGCATCTTTTTCAAGGACTACGAAGTCCCCATCCGCGAAGAGACCGAGCAGGCGCTGCACCTGTCGGACAGCAGCCACGCGCAGCTGTTCGTCATCTGCAACAAGGTCGGCGACTGGCTGACCGGCAATCTGCTCGGTCCGATCGTCGTCAACGCGCAGAACCGCTTGGCCCAGCAGGTGGTGCTGACGGAGAAGAAGTGGACGACGCGTCAACCGCTGATCAAGCTCCAACCGGAGGTGCCGCTGGCCAGGTCGGCCTGAGCGGAATCCGCGCAACAGGGATGCATTGAGCGGGCCTATCATTGTGCCAGAGGCCCGCACGATGCGCCGCGACACGGACGTTGCGGTACTCGTTTCGCCACGGCACGCCGATGGATCGGCGAGCCGCGGAACAATCGGCGAAACGCTGCGGGCCTGAACCGCTTTCAGGCCCCTACGGGGAGGCCAAGCCTCCCCACCCAGGAAGGAGCCTTCACATGTTGGTGCTGTCCCGTCAGCGCGACGAGACGATCATGATCGGCGACGACATCGAGGTCACCGTGGTAGACATCCGCGGAGACAAGGTGCGTCTGGGGATTAACGCCCCCAAAGCGATCAGCGTCCATCGCAAGGAAGTATATGACGCCATCCGCCGGGAAAACCGGGCGGCTGCGCAAGTCAAACCCGAGGATCTTTCGGGACTTGGAAAGATCGGACCGAAGAGCGAATCGCAGCAGAAGGACGAGAAAAAGTAGTTCATTTTGAATTGCGGATTTCAGATTTTGGATTGGATTCCAAAATCACCGATCCAAAATTCAAAATTCCTAACGGCCCCGTGGACCGGGGCCTCATCGCCCGGGCGATTGTGCCCGGCATGCCATAACAATCATGGAGGATTGACATATGGCCCGCATCAATACCAACGTCGCGTCATTGACGGCCCAACGCGGACTGTCGCGGACGCAGAAACAACTCAGCCAGACGCTTCAACGCCTCAGCAGCGGCCTGCGGATCAACCGCGGCGCCGATGACCCGGCGGGGTTGATCGCGTCTGAAGGGCTGCGGTCGGAAATCTCCGGCATTACCCAGGCGATCGACAACTCGCAGCGCGCCAGCAACGTCATCTCGACGGCTGAAGGCGCGCTGGGCGAAGTCGCGGCGCTGCTGCTGAACGTCAAGGATCTCATCGTCGAGGCCGCCAACAGCGGCGCGCTCTCGCCGGAGGAGATTGAGGCCAACCAGCTTCAGGTCGATTCCGCGGTGGACTCGATCACCCGCATCAGCAACACCACCACCTTCGCCGGTTTGCACTTGCTCAACGGCAGCCTCGATTACGTGACCAGCGGCGTCGACGGCGGGGTGCTCGAGGCCGTGCATGTGTCCCAGGCCAACTTCGGCCCCAACGACATGATCCCCGTGCAGATCGACGTGCTCACCAGCGCCAAGACCGCCGAGCTTCAGTTCACCGCCAGCGCCGTCACGGGCGGGTCGGTGACGCTGGAGATCACCGGAACCCAGGGCGTGGAGGTGCTGACGTTCACCAGCGGCACGACGGCGTCGGCCGTCGCGTTTGCCGTCAATCGCGTCAGCGACGCCATCGGGGTGACCGCGGACCTGATCGACTCGGCCGACCCCACGGCCGGCATGGTGTTCAACTCCGTCGAGTACGGAAGCCGCGCGTTCATCTCCGTGACGGCCCAGTCGGGCACGTTCGCCACGGTCGATGAAAACGGCGCCGGGGTGACCCGCGACACCGGCGGCGACGCCGTCGCCACCATCAACGGCGCGCTCACGGTCGGCGACGGCTTGAACATCAAGCTGAACACGACCGCGCTCGACATGGAAATCAAGCTCGACGACAGCTTCGGCATCGGCGAGACCGATTTCGCCATCACCGGAGGCGGGGCGCTGTTCCAGCTCGGGCCGCAGGTGACGAGCAACCAGCAGGTGAACATCGGCATCCAGTCGGTGGCCGCCAGCAAGCTCGGCGACGCCGACGTCGGGTTCCTCAACGACATCGTGACCGGCGGCACGAGCACGCTCGTCAGCGGCCAGACCCGAGAGGCCAGTGAAATCATCGAACGCGCCATCCGGCAGGTCGCGGTGCTCCGCGGCCGGCTGGGCGCGTTCGAGAAGAACACGCTGGAGACGAACATGAACAGTCTCAGCGTCGCGCTGGAAAACGTCACGGCGAGCGAAAGCTCGATCCGCGACGCCGACTTCGCCCAGGAGACGGCCGCCCTCACGCGTGCCCAGATCCTGACGCAGGCCGGCACCAGCGTGTTGGCGACGGCGAACGCCACGCCCCAAAGCGTGCTGACGCTGCTGCAAGGGTAACGCGCGGTCGCGGGCCCGGACCCGCGGACAAAAAGGGAAGGTTAGCGCGCGGGCGCGGCGACGAA
>JBBSLV010000297.1:0-5306 GCA_038233535.1 Tepidisphaerales bacterium
AAGCGGTTTCCGCGCGTGGGGGCAGCGGTGGGGGCGGGTGTTAACGCAATCGGCTGGTGAATCTCAACAGACTCCAAGGGTCGGGAGCGGACGTAAAAGGGGATAAGTACAGTTTATCGCGAAAAATAATGTACTTATCCCCTTTGTTGTCTCCGCCATGCGTGGCGCGTCGTGCCCCATGCAGGGGATGCCCTGCGCCATGCATAGCACGGCCCGCACCATGCATAGCGCGGCCTGCGCCATGCATGGGGTGCCCTGCACCATGCACCGCGCGACCTGCGCCATGCATCGGGTGCCCTGCGCCATGCGTGGCGCGTCGTGCGCCATGCGTGGCGCGGCCTGCGCCATGCGTGGCGCGGGGCTGCCGATTGGTTATCCGGACATGGGCCGGCGGCGGAATTCGCGTTTATGCGGCGATAACGGGCTCGGACGTCAACGACGGCGGTGCCTTGGGCATTCTCGGACCAACCGACCCAAACGATGCATTGGGCACACGCGGAATTTTCCGGTCAAGTAGCCTCGGCGGCGCGTCGAAGTCAGGGGGGTTGACGCGAGTTTGCGGCGACGTGCGGATCAAACCGATCCGACGGTTCGCGATCGGCAGCGGAGCGTCAGAGGAAACCAAACGAGCCAGAAAACGGGACAGAGCCAGAAAACGGGACAGGTCCAATTCTTTCCTGGGGGCAGAAAAGGGGTCACTACTGATTTCATTGGCGGCATAAAAGGGCTTCCTAGTAGTGACCCCTTCCACGCCCCTTGGGTGTCGCCGAGGATCCCGATCAAACATGGTTTTGGGATTCGGGATTTGAGATTTTCCCCTTTCGCGGGTAATTCCCTCCCCCGTGCCCACGATCGATCACCTCCCGTCCGTCCGCGCGTTGAAGCGCGTCAACGCGTTTTACTGCCGCGCGTTTCACCACCTCGAGGTGCTCGCGCCCCCGGGGCTGCCCGCGACGGGCCCGGCCATTCTGGTGTGCAACCACACGAGCGGGCTCGATCCGCTGCTGATCCAGGCGGCGTGCCCGCGCGTGATCACGTGGATGATGGCCAGGGAGTTTTACGACATGGCGGCGCTGTCGTGGGCGTTCAAGTGGATCGGCGCGATCCCCGTCACCGGGAGCGGCCGAGACAGTACCGCCACCCGCGCCGCCATCCGCGCGTTGCACGACGGTCACGTCCTGGGGATTTTTCCCGAAGGACGGATCGAGCGCCATCGCGAACTCATGCCCTTCCAGGAGGGCGTGGCATTGATGGCGATGAAGACAAAGGTTCCCGTTCACCCCGCCTGCCTGGACGGGACGATGCGCAACAAGCCGATGGTGCAGGCGTTCATGGAGTCGCAGGACGCCGCCCTCGCTTTCAGCGACCCCGTCGAGTTCCACCGGACCTCCACGGACAAAGTTGCCCTCACCCAAGCCACCGCCCGGATGCAGTCAGCCGTACAGTTGATGATGGATAAGATGCGCCGATACTAGGACTTATGCGCGAACCCATCACTCGCGATCACGAAAAATTTGAAGTTGTTGCCCTCAGAGTGCCGATGGGTGGTGTGCATAGAGGCGATAAAATTCGATTTCTCCGCAGCTTGGGAATAGGATAACTAGGCAAACTCGGAAAGCTCGCGCATCGGCGCATTTTCTCCCCTCCGGAAGACACCGTGCAGAAATGCCGGTGTCTTCTTTTTATAGCGGTTGGCAGCCTGCCAATCTCAAAACAGAGTTAGCCACCGATGGGGCACCGATGAGCACCGATAAGAGATGCCCATCATCGGTGTTCATCGGTGGCAAAAAGGTCTTTTAATAGCTTTGCCCGCTCCGCCCAAGGTTGCGTTTGGCCGCGGAGAATTGGACAATGGCGGGGACATGTCAGGTTCCGCGTGAATCGTTGGCGAACGATCACAAAGCGCGGAACGGCTTCACGAATCGAACGGGCGTTAAACGGACACGGCAGCACCTCACCTTTTTTCGGAGAGGCAAGGCACGATGGCCACGATTACGTTCTGTGCGGGATGCGGCGCGGCTTTGGATCTGACAGACCTGGCGGACAACCGCTGTCACAAGTGTGGGCAGACCCCCGAGTTCCGCCCTGCGGAAACCGTCGAGGGGGTCGTCCAGAAACTCTGCTGCATCTGCGGCGCCGACGTCGCCGGCCAGCCGCGCATGAAGGACAAGACCGGCGCGTACTTCTGCCTCCCCTGCGGCAAGGCGGACACGCAGAAGAAGCACGCCGTCGGCACCCCTTGCAAGGACTGCGGCGACAAATTCCCCGACGACCAGCTCCACCAGCACAACGGCGACGCCATCTGCGAGAAGTGCCTCGCCAGGCGGCGCGAAAAGCAGCGTGAGAACAGCCGCAAGTTCCGCGCGCAGGCCTACGCGGACGAGACGTCATACACCCTGCACATGCAGATCGGCGCGGGAGTCGCGGCGCTGCTGATCGCAGGAGTGATCTGGTGGCTTTCAACCTGACGTTCGCGAGCCGCGTCGCCCCTCTCACCGGCGGCCCATCTCCCACCCGCGTCCGTTACCGGGGGATGTCGTTCCACTGTCGCTCGAGGTCAACCACCTCGCTGGCGCGGTGGATCTGCTTGTGGAGTTTGTAGTAGCCAAGCACTTCGCGTTTCACGATTGGAGTGTTGACGACGTCGTCGATCGTCCGCCCGGTGAACGCCAGCACGCGGCGGAGCGGGCGCTGAACGACGGTGTACTCCGTCGGATCCGGCGCCTGGGCAGGGAGCGATTTTTTTCCGAACGAAAACAGGCTGGACAAACTCATTTTTCGCTCAGCTTTCCGGTTGCGCCAGCGGCACCGGCGCGGCCGGCGGGGCATTGCCCGTCAACGCATTGAGAATCCGCTCGACGTGCACGTGGCAATTCTCAATGAACACCGTGTACTTGTCCTGCGTCCCCCCCACGGCCGTGCCGGCGACGTAGATGCCGGGGACGCTCGTGGCCATCGTCTGTTCGTCGAACACCGGCGCCCCGCAGTCGGTGCGCAGCGCGAGGCCGGCGAGCTTGAACAGCGTGTTGTCCTGCTCGTAGCCGATCAGCGCCAGCACGAAATCCGCCGGCACGTCGAACCGTTCCCCGCCCGTTGCCCCACCGCGCGCGAGCGTCACGTGGTTCGGCGTGATCGCAACCGGCTGCGACTGGAAATATCCCTCGATCCGGCCGGACGTGATCAGTGAGTTGATCTCCGGCAGCAGCCAATATTTGATCGACCGCTCGGGCAATCTCTCGCGGCGGTAGCTCATCGCGACGATTGCACCGGCCTGATGACACCGCAGTGCCGCTTCAACGGCGGAGTTCTTCCCGCCCACAATCAGCAGCCGCTTGCCGAAGTAGGTGTGGGGGTCGCGGAAGTAGTAAGCGACGTGCGGCAACGTTTCGCCGGGGATGCCCAGGCGCCGCGGGTGGTCGGTGCCGCCGGTGGCGAGGACGAGGTGCTTCACGCGGTACACCGCGCGACCGTCGCCCGCGGGCTGCGAGGTGAGCGCGAACCCGTCGTTGTCGTCGTCGCGCTCGATCCCGACGATCGGCTCGTACGTGTTCACGCGCAGATCGAACTGCTGGACGATCGAGCGGAGGTACGCGAGGTATTGCTCGCGCGTCGCCTTTCCCTGATCGGCCGTCTGAAGCGGAACGCCGGCGATGGCGATGCGCTCGCTGGAGCTGAAAAAGCGAGTCTGCGGCGCGAACCAGGAGATCGTGTAGCCGATCTGCCTGGCATCGAAGTGAATGTAATCAATCCCCGCCCGCTTCAACGCGACGGCGAGTTCCAAGCCGATGGGACCGGCGCCGACAATGGCAACTTCAGCGGACGTCATCGCGGAACATCATAGGCGGCGCCCGTCCATGGCTTCTCCCGCGCCGCCGGGAGCGGCAAATGCCACAGACAACGGACCGCGGCGGTAAAGAGAAAAGGGACGCATCCGAAGACACATCCCGTTCCTCTGCAAGAAAGATGTAAGCGAGATCGATTCGTCTGCTCAGCGGAGGCGGTTACCGCCCATCGCGGTCGGCGTCGCCAGGGGTGGCGCGTTCGACGCGGTGCCAAGCGTCGCGGGTGGCGTGCTTGGCCTTTTCCCAGCCCAGGCCGGAGCGATCGCGGCTCTTGTCCCAACCGCGCTCGAGGTCGGTTTCGACGTCCTCGTAACGCTTGCCCGCGTGCTGCTGGCGGCTTTCCCACCCGTAAGCATACGCCGGGCGGTAGTCGTCATAGCTGCGGCCGGATTCGACGTACGGGCGGTCCTTGTAGTTCTCGCGCCAGTAGGCGTCTTCGGCGGTGGGGTTAACGGCTTCGGCCGCCCCCTTGCCCGCCAATCCACCGGCCACCGCGCCGACGACCGCGCCGACGACTGCCCCGACCGGCGCTGCCGGACCCGTCACCGCCGCCCCGATCGCCGCGCCCGCGGCACCACCCCCGGCCGCACCGACACCGGTACCAACCGGATGCGATCCCGGTGAGCCGGTGATCGCGTCAGGATTGCTGTCGGGGGCTGTCCGATCAAGGTCACGATTACGATCAAGGTCACGATTTCGATCAAGGTCACGATTTCGATCAAGGTCACGGTCACGATCACGATCAATTTCATTCGTAGCCATAGGAAGGCTCCTTTCAGATTTTCGTTTCGTTCCTGCACCTGCTTCGTCCACATGCCTGGTCATGTCGCAAAGGCATGTCGCAAAGAAAGTGCCAACTGCCATAAACCGGCCTCTGGCATGAATGGAAACGGCATGCGGGATCATCCTGACACCCGCCGCACCCTCTTTGTCGCAGTGCGCGAGCGGGTAGGATCGCTCATGATCGGCCATCGACAAACCTGTTGAACCAAACCTTTGCGATAGCCGACGTTATTGACGTGCCGGGGCCGTCAGAGGCCGTGCCGCATCCTCGACCTCCTCGAGCCGGGTGACATGCGTGCAGTCGATCACGTCCATGTCATCCGTCACTCGCGAAGGGCGATCGATCCGTGCGATGTACAGGATACCCCGGACGATCAGGCACAGACCGGGATTGCGGATCTCGAAGCTGTGCCCATCCGAAAGGTACAGCCGAATCGGGACGAACGGCTCGCGCGTGAATTCCTGGTCAATGGCTTGAGGCGTCATAAGTGGAAAATAGCACGAACGGGGCCACGCCGCGCGATCAAGCCAGCGTCATCGTCCGTGCGCTCCGCAGGCTCCATGGTACGTGGACCAACCGCGCGGCGGGTTCACCGCTCCTCCGCCACCTGCGGCCTGGTGCTTTCGACAATCGCCAGCAGCTCCTTTTGCTCTTCCGTGGGCAGGCCGAGCTTGTCGAGC
>JBBSLV010000298.1:0-5295 GCA_038233535.1 Tepidisphaerales bacterium
ACTTCCCTTGTCAGCGCCGCTACTCCCCTTAGCAGCGCCGCAACTTCCCCGAGTTGCGGCGCTACTTCCCTTAGCAGCGCCGCTACTCCCCCAAGTTGCGCCGCTACTCCCCCAAGTTGCGCCGCTACTTCCCCAAGTTGCGCCGCTACTCCCCCTAGTTGCGCCGCTGCTTCCCCAAGTTGCGCCGCTACTTCCCCAAGTTCGTTATGACTTTGGCCGCTCAGCGCCGTTCGCCGGCCTCTGCGGCTGCGGTTTTATCTGACGGTGGTCTGGCAGCGATCGGCAGACCGGTTTTATTGAACCGGGTCGGGGCAGGGTCCATGCGTGGGCCGCAAAGACGTCGACATGTAAATAGTTCGGGTCGTCATTAATTCGCGCGGCTCGCGCGTCGATGACTGTCCTGACGCGGCTCACGGGCGAAGCGTTTCGCACGAGTATGACCGCAAGGGCTTTCGCAATGGAGCTCCAATGAGCATACCAACGAAAGACACGCTGCTTGTGGCGTGGAGTACCAACGCGGACACGCGGTTGACGGCTTCACCATCCACCTTCGGGAGCACCGCAGCGATCGCGACGCAGTACAACGGGCTGCACGTGCTGTTCCTCGACGCCTACGAGGCGCTGAGCACGGCGGTGGAGTCCGGCATGCGGTCCAAGCCGCTCGCGACCGCGAAGGACACGGCGAAGAGCAACCTGTTGTTCTTCGCAAGGTCGCTGTACGGGCAGGTCCAGGCGTCGACCGTCGTGGCCGACGCCGACAAGGAGCTGCTCGGCGTGACGGTCCGCAAGCTGCCGGCGCCCCAGCCGGCGCCGCAGGTTGCGCCGAACGCGGACATCGTGTCCGTGAACGGGCGGACGGCGAAGATCCGTGCGCACGATGCGCTGGTCCCGACACGCAAGGGCAAACCGCCCGGCGTGGCGGGTCTGACGGTCCTGAGCTACGTCGGCGAGACCCCGCCGACGAACATCGCGGACTGGGTGTTCGAGGGCAACACGACGCGGACGATCGTCGACGTGGTGTTCCCCGACTCCGTCGCGGCCGGCGCCAAGGTGTGGATCACCTGCTTCTGGCGGAACGAGCGGGACATGAGCGGCCCGGCGTGCGACCCGATCAGCACGTACCTCCAGTTCGGCGGCGTGTCGATGGCGGCGTAAGCGGCGCAGCATGCAGCAGGCGGTATGCAGCGGGCAAGGTAAACCGCTGCGTTTGTGACCGCCCGCTGCCCGCTGCCCGTTTTGACCGGCGACTGATGCCGACTACTGACAGGCGAGGATTTCCATGCTGAAGATTCCACCCAGCCTGTTCCGCAAGGACCGCGGGCGTCCGCAGCGGCGGACGACGATCACAACCCCGCCCGTCGCGCTGACGCTCGTCGCGGCGGAGTTCGATCAGTCGGTTTCGGTGACGCTCACCTTTGACCGCGACATCGACATCACGTCGCTCGTCGCGTCGGCGGTGATCGTTGACGATGCACCTGAGTCGATCGCGTATCACGGAGACGGACCGGGGACGCTGCTCACGCCGCGGACGGTGGTCATCGCGCTGGTCGAAGACGGCGGGCAGAGCGGGCCGGTGGTGACGCTGACGGTGGGGGCGATGACGGGGATCGTGGCGAGCGACGACGGCGGGACGTGGGCGGGGGCGAACGCACTGCAACTGCCATTCCCATGAACGATCTCGCTCGGCCATCGTCCTTGCTTCCGTCGCCGCTGCCCGCGGCGCCGATCTCCGTTGGACCGGGGACGATGGACGACCTGCCGTTCATCGACGCCTTGCAGAAGCGGCACACCCACATGGTCGGGTGGATGCCGACGAAGCAGCTTGAAGGAAAGATCAAGGCGGGGCATGTGTTGGTAGCACGGGCTTCGGGCCCGTGTCTTTCTGAGGACGAAGCAGAAAAAGGCGAAGACACGAGCTGGAAGCCCGTGCAACTTGGTTATTGCATCGGCCACGATCAGTATTTCAAGCGCGATGACGTGGGGATCATCTATCAGATGAACGTCGCGCCGACGGCGCAGCGCGGGTTCATCGGCGCGACGCTGCTCAAGACGATGTTCGACCGGGCGGCGTACGGGTGCCGCTTGTTCTGCTGCTGGTGCGCGCAGGACATCGCGGCCAACCGGTTCTGGGAAGCGATGGGGTTCGTCCCGCTCGCGTTCCGCGCGGGGAGCGCGAGCAAGGCGCGCGTTCACATCTTCTGGCAGAAGCGCATCCGAGCCGGGGACACGACGACGCCGTGGTGGTTTCCCAGCCAGACAAGTGCAGGGTCGATCCGCGAGGATCGGCTGGTGCTCCCGATCCCGCCGGGGACGCACTGGAGCGACGCCAAGCCGATGATTCTGCCGGGAATGGAAGAGGCGAATCGGGTATCGGGTGCCGGGTGTCGGGTTTCGGGTCAAGACAAGAAGCGCCTTCCCGGTTCGACTCGAACCCCCAGCCCCCGAACGCCCAGCCCCCCGACCCCCAGCGCGGCGATCACGTCGGGCGGGTTGCGGTTCATCGCGCCGAAGCCCCCGGCGGAAAAGACGACGCGCGAACCAAAGCCGAAGGCGCCGCGGGTCAAGGTGAAGAACGATCCGCGACTCGTCGCGGCCGCGCGAGAGCTGCGCGACCGGTGGTTGGAGCAGGTGAACGCGACAGGGGAGGCGTTGCTCGCGCAGGGCAAGTACGAGGTGAGCCGCCCGTTCGATGGCAACGAGCTTCCGCGCCTCCCGCACCATCGGCCGTCGTTGCCAATGCTGATCGAGCCCTCAGCCGCTGCATGAATGGGTTTCGAATCGGGCCTAAGTCGCGAAAATGGCAACAGATATAGCGACTGTTCGTCGTATCACCGCACCGGCCTGGGCAGCAATCATTCTTGGAACCTGCCGCGACAAAACTCGTACTTCTGAATGGTCCTATGATCGTCGGGCAGCTTGACAGCCCCATGAGTCGCCACCACACTGCCCCGCCCCGCGAAGGGCGACGGGACGTTCGATAACCCCCGGTTTGTCAAGGTTTAGCATCCAACGGCCGATAGGACCGGCGGAACCAGACGCCACCGCTTGACGACTTTACAGAAGCAGTTAATGGCCAAAAAAACCGGCAAAAGCCTCGTGATCGTGGAGTCGCCCGCCAAGGCCAAGACGATCAACAAGTACCTCGGCGACGACTTCATCGTGAAGGCGTCGATGGGGCACGTGCGCGATTTGCCGAGCAAGGGCATGGGCGTCGATCTGGAGACGTTTCAGCCGGATTATGAGATCCTCGCCAGCCGCGGCAAGGTCGTCACGGAGCTGAAGAAGCTGGCCAAGGACGCCCCCGACATCTACTTGGCGACCGACTTGGACCGCGAGGGCGAGGCGATCGCCTGGCACCTCCAGCAGGCGTTGGGCATCCCCGATGAGCGCGTGAAGCGCGTGATCTTCAATGCGATCACGAAGACGGAGATCCAGAAGGCGTTCAAGACGCCGCACAAGATCGACATCAGCCGGGTCAACGCGCAGCAGGCGCGGCGGATCCTTGACCGCATCGTGGGCTACGAGATCAGCCCGCTTCTTTGGCGCAAGGTCGCCAAGGGCCTCAGCGCCGGGCGCGTGCAGTCGGTCGCGGTGCGGCTGGTGGTCGAGCGCGAACGCGAGATCGAAGCGTTCCTCCCCGCCGAGTACTGGAAGATCGGCGGCATCTTCAGGGGCGAAGGGAAAGACTGCGCGACGCTGGCCGCGAAGTGGACCGACTTCCTGACCAACACCGGCAACGGCGAGCGCACGAAGCTTGAGCGCGAGAAGTGGCTCAGCGAGCACGGCGCATTCGTCGCGGAGCTGAGCGAAGTCGGCGGCAAGAAGTTCGACGCGAACAACGCCGCCGATGCGCGACGCATCGCGGAGCTGCTCGGCTTCGTCGTCGATCAGGCCAATACCACGCAGGATCCCGAAGCAAAGGGTTCCGCACGAAACATCACTGAGCTGACGGGACACCTCGGGCAATGCCCGCCGTTCACCGTCCGCTCGGTGGAAAAGAAGCGAACGAGCAGCCGCCCGCCGGCGCCGTTCATCACGAGCACCCTCCAGCAGTCGGCGTCGTCGCGCCTCAGCTTCGGCGCCCAGCGCACGATGCGCGCCGCGCAGACGCTGTACGAGGGCGGCCACATCACCTACATGCGTACCGACTCGACGCACCTGTCGGGCGACGCGCTGACGATGGCCCGTTCGTACGTGGAGAAGACGTTTGGCGCTAAGTACGTGCCGGAAAAACCGAACTTCTACAGCAGTTCGAACAAGAGCGCCCAGGAAGCCCACGAAGCGATCCGCCCGACGGAAGCGGCGTTCAGCCCCAAGGACGCGCACGCCAAGCTTGGCGGCGACGAGTACAAGCTCTACCAGCTCATCTGGAACCGCTT
Organism: Tepidisphaerales bacterium; assembly: GCA_038233535.1. Lineage (GTDB taxonomy): Bacteria > Planctomycetota > Phycisphaerae > Tepidisphaerales > Tepidisphaeraceae > DASYWJ01. Next base: position 4,380 of record JBBSLV010000298.1, read on the forward strand.
CATCGCGTGTCAGATGCCCCCCGCGGAGTTCGACCAGACGACGGTGCAGATCGTTGCGAAACCGCAAACGATTGGCGAGCCCGCTTCAGCGGGCGGGGAGTGCGTCTTCCGCGCCTCGGGCCGCAAGCTCGTCTTCGACGGCTTCATGAAAGTTGCGGGCGTGAGCAGCGAAGACCAGCTCCTCCCCGAGCTTTCCGAGGGAAAAAAGGTCTTCCCGATCGAGATCGACCCGACGCAGCACTTCACCCAGCCGCCCCCGCGCTTCACGGAAGCGAGTCTCGTGAAAGCGCTCGAGCAGCTCGGCATCGGCCGGCCCAGCACGTACGCGAGCATCGTCGAGACGATCCAGAAGCGCGAGTACGTCGTCCAGCAGGACCGGCGGTTCTTCGCCACCATGCTCGGCTCGATCGTCACCGACAAGCTGATCCAGGCATTCCCGAAGATCATGGACGTGCAGTTCACCGCCGGGATGGAGCTGGAGCTGGACAAGGTCGAGGAAGACGACCTCGACTGGATCAAAGTCCTGCGCGACTTCTACGTTCCGTTCCACGCTGTCGTCGACGGGGCGTTGGAGAAGATCGAGCACGCCGGCGGCACCATGTCGCCGTACAAGTGCCCCAAATGCGGCAAGGAGATGCTCTACCGCATCAGCAAGAGCGGCTTCTTCCTCGCCTGCTCCGACCGCGAGTGCAACACCACGCAGCCGGTCGACCAGCAGGGCAAGCCCACCCTCCGTGAGGTGTCAGAGCACAAGTGCCCGAACTGCGGGCGCGAGATGATCAAGCGCCGCGGGCGCTTCGGGGAGTTCCTCGGGTGCTCCGGGTACTCCGTCAAAAATGAAGCGGGCGAGCCGTCGTGCTCGACGATCATCAACCTGGACAAGGACGGCAACCCGCTCCCGCCCAAGACCCCGCCC
>JBBSLV010000299.1:0-5282 GCA_038233535.1 Tepidisphaerales bacterium
GGAACATCGCCGCCCTGATCCTCGACCGCCCGATCGAATCCTTCGAAGCCGCCATCACCAGCCGGCTGGGCGACGACCGCAAGTGGGTCGACGTCCTCATGCCGCTGTTCAAATGGACGTTCGAGGCCATGTATCATGTCGACGCCGATGATTTGGACGTCGGGCAGTTCGCGGCCGTGACCTCGTCGCGCCCGACGCTGCGGTTCACCGGCACGGGCACGATCGCTCCGTACCGCGCGCACAACGCCGACGGCGTCATGCAGTTCCTCCACAGCCACAAGATCACCGGTGACAGCGCCAACAAGCCGGCCGTGGCGTCCACGCGGGATTGAGCACGACGAAGCGCCCATCGCGCCCGCTCGGTTCACGGCAGTCGTCTCCCTTTCGCTTTCCACGCGCGCCCGGCGGTGGGGCCGCGTGGCTCCGCCGCCGGCTCTTTGTCGAGAACTCGAAACGTCGATGCGAGTCGCGCAGGCTCGATCCCTTGTCGCGTTTGGCGGACGGCGCGGTTGCCCTATACTCCCCGGCAATCATGTTTGTCGATGAAGCCACAATACGCGTGAAAGCCGGCGACGGCGGGGCCGGGTGCGTCTCGTTCCGCCGGGAGAAGTTTATTCCCAAGGGCGGGCCTGATGGCGGGGACGGGGGCAACGGCGGATCCGTCGTGTTCGTCGCCGACGTCAACAAAAACACCCTCCTCGATTTCTCCGGCCGGCACCACTGGAAGGCCCGGCGCGGCGAGGCCGGCACGGGCAAGAAAATGTATGGTCCCAGCGGCGAGGATCTCATCATCCCCGTCCCCCCCGGCACGCTGATTTTCGACACGGATCACAACATCCTGCTGGCCGACCTCGACGTGCCGGAGAAGCGCATCGTCATCGCCCGCGGGGGGAAGGGCGGGCGCGGAAACTGGCATTTCAAGTCGTCCACCAACCAGGTTCCGCGCTTCGCCGAACCCGGCACCGAGGGCGCGGAGCGGAACCTGCGCCTGGAGCTGAAGCTGATCGCCGATGTCGGCCTCGTTGGCATGCCCAACGCGGGCAAGAGCACGCTGCTGAGCGTTGTCAGCGCCGCCCGCCCGAAGATCGCGGACTACCCGTTCACCACCCTCGAGCCGCAACTGGGCATCGTGAACCTCATCGGCGAGCGCCGCATGGTTTTCGCCGACATCCCCGGGCTGATTGAAGGCGCCCGGCACGGCGCGGGGCTTGGCCACGCGTTTTTGCGACACATCGAGCGCACGACGATCATCGTCCACCTGCTCGACCTCTACCCGCCCGATGGGTCGAGCCCCGCCGACAACTACCGCAAGATCCGCGGGGAGCTGGAGTCATTCAGTCCGGAGCTGGCGAACAAGCGCGAGCTGATCGCGGCGAACAAGCTGGACTTGGCGCTCGATGAGGACGCGCTCGACGCGCTGATGGAAGCGCTGCCCGACCGGGAGATCTTCGCCATCAGCGGCGCGACGCGGCAGGGCATCGACTCGCTGCTGGAAACGATCTGGCGCGCCCTGCGCGAAGAACCGACGCCGGATGAACATGCACCGGCGCCCGCGGCGCCTTCGGAACACATGGGGAATGTGTCGGAGGCCGATTGACAACACTGAAGCTTGGCCTATGGCACCTCGTCCAACCATCGGATGACGGCGTTGGCGTCGCGCAACCCTTTATATGCGCGTGACGGTTGGGGCATGTGCCGCAGCGCCGCGATGAGCGGGTCGCGGGTCGCCGGATCGTGGCGCAGGGCGTGGCAGTCGTAAAGGTAGGTGCGGATCGTGAACAGCGCCGCGCCGCGATGGGGGAACCCCCACATCGTCTGCCGTTCGACGCGGAGGAACGCGCGCGGGTTGGCGGGGTCAAACGGCGTGCGCGGCTCGTCGGGGTGGTGGTTGAGGCGATCGTCGAACGTCACGCCCCACGCGAAGCGGACAAGCCCCTCCGTCGCCCGCACCATCACGTTCACGAATTCATCTCCCCGGCGGTTCATGTCCGCCATGCCGGCGACGGGTTCGTGCATGGCCGCGAACGAGCGCCCGATCTTCTCCGCCGGGGCCCAGCCGTTGGGCAGGCAGACGTGGGCGAAGCTCAGCCAGTGCCGGCCGGGGGCGGTGCTGACGATGGCAAGGTCCTCCTGCACCTGGCACGAGAGGGCGTCGAGGCTCGCCGCGCCGCGATCGAGTGAGACGCTGTCGCCGGTCAACATACATCGCAATAGTGGGTCATCCCCTTCGTGGAGCGAGAAGTGATCCGGATATTCCGTCGCGAGCCGGCGGGCGATGAACACCGTGACTTCACGAGTAACGTCGTCGCTCAAGTCGGACGCGCAGACATACCTGTCAAATTGCTGGTTGCGCGACGCGAGCTTCGCGGCACGGAATTGATCGAACGTTCGATCGATCTGAAAGAGGTGCGCATCCGCGTCCTCGCCGCCAAGGGGTTTGCCAAACTTCGTCAGTCCGGGCGCGACGTCGTACCGCCCGTGTTGCAGCGGGAAGTAGAACGGCGGCAGGGGAAGCGCGTTGGAAGCTACCGCGGGCACAACGGCATTGTAGCGCGTCGCCGCCGGCGGCCCAGCGCCAGTGCGGCGAGCGCGCCCAGGCCGACGACGGAGGATGGTTCGGGGACGGCGGCGATGCCGACGCCGTCGAACCAGGTCCGCGTCGACCTGTCGAGGCCGAACGGCGAATCGTCGACGAACACGGGCAGGGAGCCGTCCGCGAGGAGCGTCACGCGGCCGAGATATGCCTTGTAAAGGTTGACCGTATCGCCCACCAGCACCATCGGCCCGTCGAATTCGGCGCCGTCCGCCTGCTCCGCGAAATCCTGGCGGAACGTGCGCATCTCGTCCTCGGAGAGGCCCAGCGCGATCTGCCATTCCTCGACTGGATTGGCCCAGAAGAAGCCGAAGACGTCGTACTCGCCGGCGGCGACGTCGGCGATCGTCGTCTTCAGCAGCGGCGCGTTCTCGTCGTCCGTCTCGCCGGCCGTGAAAACTTGATTGCCGTTGCCGAAGCCGTTGCGGCGGTGCCATTGATTGTCGGTCGGACCCCCGCTGCTCGTCGGGCCGCTCGTGATGAGCGCGCTGCCATTGGCGAGCATTGTGTTCGCGAGCGTCGCGTCCGTGTAACGGATGGGGTTGACGACGTTTCCGTCCTGCTCGACGAGGCCGACGATCGCCATGTCGTAGTTCGTGTACGTCGTGTACGTTCCGCGCATCCACATGACGGCCGTGCCGTTCGACCAGCTCGGGATGACCGGACGAAGGTTGTCGACAGTCGAATTCTGCGTGATGGGCGTCCAGTTCCAGCTCGCGCCGTTGTTGCCCGTGACGCCCTTGAAAATCTCGTGCTTCGCGAGTGCCGCGTCGTTCCGCGGGTTCACGTTGCTCGAAATGTAGACCGTGTCCGGGTCGCGCGGGTTGATGGCGGCGAGGCCGGTGTAGTCCATCTCGCCCGTGTAGAGCCCGGCGCCGGCCTTGGCCATCTCGTTGACCTGCCACGTGCCGCCCGTGAATCGGCCGTAGAAGAATCGGTGATCGGCCGTGCTGTTGTTCGCACGGGTCGTGAAGACGGCGACGGGGTTGCCGCCGGCGTCAAGCGCGAGGTCGGTCGTCCACGCGTGGTTCTGCGCGACGCTCGGCTTGAACAGCGGCGTGAACGCGTTGGCGGCGGGGGCGGGCTCGGCGCCAACGGCAAGGTTGCCAACGGGCGTGCCGTTGCTGTGGTAGAGCTTTCCGCCCTGCATGTATCCGTGGTAGATGCCGTTGTTGAAGTCGCGCGGATGGCCTTCGGTCGTGATGAAGTCGACGCGGTCGAGGTGATTGGACGCGTACTTCAGATACGGTCGCGTGCTGTCGCTGTTGGCCGGATCCTGGAGCAACTTGCCGCCGTATGCCCACGTGACGCCTTCGTCGATCGAGATGAGGTAGTTCGGATCGAAGCCGACGGTCCGCGTGAAGTTGTAGAGCTTGTTTTCACCGGCGACGCGGAAGACGTTGTTGTACGTCGTGTTCGCAGGGTTGACGTAGTCGGCGACGGCGCTCCAGGCGCGCGGGTTGCCGGGCTCCGAGACCATCGTGCGCGTGCGGCGGTCGGAGTTGTGGTTGGCGAACGTCGCCAGATACCGCCCGTCCGAACGGACGAGCAGGGCAGGCGTATTATGGTCGTCCGGCCGGATCGCGCCGATCGAGACGTTGCTTACGCGCCGCGTGGCGAGGTTGAAACTCGCCACCTCGACGGACCCGGTTCGGTTCGGCCCGTCCGTGCCCGAGCCGTTGCCGATCGACCCGACCAGGACATTGCCCGTGGATTCGTCGACGATCGCGCGCTCGTCCTCGAACCACGACCACGCGCCGTTGTCATTGATGAGCATCAGATTCCCGGCGACGTTGTCCGCCGCGCGGGTAACCGTCGTGGACAGGAGGACACCCGCCAGACTCGCCGTCGCAACAATGAACTGAACGCGCCCGCCTGACCTCGCGTGATTCAACATCGCTTCCTCTCCCGTGTCTCTCGCCCGCAGTGTGAAACGGGCGGGCCGAAGCCAAAGGATACCAGAATCGTTCGGACGGTCACAGCTAAACCAATGCGCGATCTTCAGCTCAGAATTGAAGGAGCGACTCAAGGCTGGCGATGCGGTTGTAGCGAAACTCCACCCACTCTCCGTCGTTCATCGTGATGAAGACGCTTCGTTCCAGCAGCGCGGCGGACATGGGATGGGAAACATCATACGCGTCGCCGTTGATCAGCTTGATACGGAAAGGATCGAACGGCTCCCTGGCGAGCAGGTTATGAACTTCTTCCTTCATCGCGGGCCGCTCCCGCGCGTCTGCGGCTCTTCACCCGTCGAAAGGGGTCCGTGGGCCTCAACCTGTTCGATGGGGACGTGCCGCATCTGGCGGCGGTCGGGGGTGAAGAAGAATCGCTTTCGCGTGACAATTGCGGTGAAGGGCTCGGTTACGTGAATGGTCTCGCCGCCAGCCAGCCGCACCCAGAAAGGCGCAAAGGGACGCTTGCCGTTTAGCCCGGAAAGTTGCTCGATGTCGACCATGCGCCGAAGGATAGCAGCCGAGATGGTGTCTTACGAACGAAAAACGGGCGACACCGCAAGGTGTCGCCCATCTCAGTCTTGCGAATTGATCCTGCTCTAGTGCCCCACGCTCCCCGGCAAGAACCCCTCAAGCTTGCGCGCCCGCACCCGGGTGCTGGAGCTTGCGGATGGCCTTGGCCTCCACCTGGCGCACGCGCTCGCGGGTGACCTTGAAGATGCGGCCGACTTCTTCGA
>JBBSLV010000300.1:0-5281 GCA_038233535.1 Tepidisphaerales bacterium
GGTTGTACGGGTTCGCGCCGGTCGCGAACCGGCGCGTGCCCGTCCCGCCGCCGGTCTCGACCGCGAGCACCTCGGCGGCGGTGTTGCAGGCGACGGAGACGAAGCGCCCGTCCGGCGACGGCTGCGCCCACGTTGGCGAGCAGACCTTGGCGCCCGCGGCGTCGTGCTTCATCGCCGCCATGCCGCTGGCCGCGCCGGACTGCATCGGGCCTTCCATCCCCGGCCGAACGGATACGCGCTGCGAGACCTCGCCGGAGGCGACGTCGATCTCGACCAGCTCGTCATCCATCATGCAGACCGAGTACTGCTTGGTCCCCGCGCGGTTGACGCGGCTGCCGTGCGGCATCACGCACGTTTCCGTACGCGCCACCTCGGTCATGCTCGGCAGGTGCACCTTGGACACCGAGCTCGGCACCGGGTCGCCGTGCAGATTGAAGTTGGAGATGAAGGCGTACTCGCCGTCCGGCGTGAGGTCGATCGTCGCGGGGAAGCGGCCGAGCGTCAGACGCGCACTGACCGAATCGTTCGCGGTAGACAGCTTCCACAGCGAGCCGAACGGCGTGCCGTGCGCGACCGTGACGTAGTAGAAGCGGCCGTCCGGCGAGACCGCGACGCCGTGCGGGCCGTCGATCTCGACGGGCATCGCGCTGATCGGTCGCTTTCCGGCGATGCGCGCGCCGCCCGGGCCGAACTCGACGCGCGACGCCTCGTCCGCGGACTCGCTGACGACGTAGACCGCGTATTCACCCCGCGCCGCGGCCGGTGCGGGGCCGGCGGCCGGAGTGGTTCCGGTCCCGGCGCATGCGGCGAGCGTGAGCGCCAGCGCGGCCAGAGCGAGTCCGCGCACGGTTAGCGCCCCCCGCCCGTCGTCGCGGAGGTGCCCGCGGGCACCACACGGGTGATCCAGAGGCCGGAGTTGTGGTCCGAGGCGTAGACCAGCCCCTTGTAGAGTTGCGGCCCCCAGGTGAACGGCCGGTTCGCGATGAACGCCTGCGCGTCGGTCGTGCTCAGCACCGCGATCTCGCGGTTCTGCGAGCGCAGGTCGCCGCGTAGCTCGCCGGAAACGTCGACCGCGCGCAGGCCGCCGTTGTAGTAGGCGGTGTAGAGCGTGTCATTCTCGACCCACAGGTTGTGCACGCCCGCGCCGGGCACCTCGTACTTGGCGACCTCGGTGGGGTTTTCGATGTCCGACACATCGATCACGTGCACGTAACCGCCCGGAACGTCGCGCGGGTTCCGGTCGTCGAAGTCGTCCGGGAAGATCTCATCCCCGACGAACAGGTACGAGCGGCCCGCGCGGTTGGTGTACGGGAAGACGACGTGCGTGTTGCCGTACTCCTTTCCCTTCCACGTGGTGCGGTACTTGTACTGGCTGACGAACTTCGGGTCCTGCGGCGTGCCCTGCCGGATCCCCTTGCCGACATCGACGATGATGACGCCGTCGTCCCAGTACGACAGGTACGCCAGCCCGTCCTTGACCCAGACGTCGTGCAGGTACTTGCCGTTCTTGATCGGGATGCCGTACCGCCCGACCTCCGTCGGGTTCTTGATATCGGAGATGTCGATGACGTGCAGGTCCGCGGTGCCGTCGTTGACGGCGTACACGTAGTTGCCGTCGACAAAGGTGTTGTGGACGCCGCCGGTCAGCGTTTCCCAGTAGTCGCTGGCGACGGTCGGGTGCGCGGGGTTGCTCAGGTCGAGAAGGATGATGCCGTTGCGGCGGCTGGACGCGCCCTCGCGCGTCAACACCGCGACGGTGCCGGCCGCGTTGACCTTGACGTCGTTGACGACGCGCGCATCGACCATGACCGAGTCGCTCAGCACCGGCTTCGCCGGATCGGACACGTCCCAGACGTACAGGCGATCGCCGAAGCAGCCGTCGCACGCGCCCCAGGTGCCGGTCAGCGCGTAGTCGCGCCCGTCGACGCCCTGGAAGACCCACATATCCGAGGTGTGCGAGCCGACCACCGCGCCGCGCCCAACGACCTCGAAGCGGCCGGGAAGCTGCGCATCAGCGGCGGGCGCGGCGTTCGGCCCCGCGGGCGAAGACCCGTTCGCGGCGCAACCGCCGGCGAAGAGCGCGACGGCGAAAAGAACTGCACTTCCTACAGGAAACGACTTCATGATGGGTCCCGAAGACGCGGAAGAGGGTCGCCGCGCCGTGCCCGCTACGGCACCGACGACGGCATCGAATCCGGTGCCGCCGCGCCCGGACTTTCGCCCAGGGTCCGCCGCACGAGCCAGCCATTCAGCAGCCCGAATGCACCGAGCGCGATACCCCATTGGATCAGCACAGTTCCTACGTTGAACGACGAAAACAGCGTCATCGTCGCGCCCCAATCTGTGCGGTCCACCGCCTGCCAGATCCACCATCCCATCAGCACGACGGCCTGCACCAGCACCAGCCGGATCGCGCCGTCCCACCACACGCCGATGCGGAGGTCGGACGAGGCGGTGTTGATGAACTCCGCGCGGAACCGGGCCGCGCCGTAGCGCAGCACCGCAACGGCAAAGAACAACCCGGACAGCATCAGCCCGACGCCCCAGACGAAGTCCTGGTTGTCGAAGAACGGCATCGACAGCGCGCTCGGCACCCCCAGCAGAAAGCCCGCGCCACCGACCAGCAGGATCGCGCGATTTCGCGGCAGCCCGCCATCGATCAGCACACGCGTCGCCAGCTCGATCATCGAGATCAGCGACGAGATTGCCGCGAACGCGAGCGCCAGAAAGAACACCGTCGTCAGCACGTTACCGAACGGCAGCGTCGCAAAGATCTGCGGCACCCAGATGAAGGTTAGCCCGTTGTTGCCGCTGGCGAGCACCGCCTCCGCGACCGCGCGTCCCTCGAGCCCACCGGTCTCCCGCGCGACGGCGAGCCGCGTCTCGACCGGGACGGCGCGGTTCGCGAAGAAGCCGGGGATCGCGTCGTCATCGACCTCCACGCCGAAGCGCTGCCGCGCCGTCTCCGGCCCGATCCGCCGCAGCCCCGCCTCCAATTCGCCGGCCAGGCCGGGGTATGCGCCGATCGCCTGCTCGAACCCCGCCGGCGTCGCCGCGATGCGCGTGGCGAGCGACGGCCCAACCGAGAACACCGTGCAGATCACCATGATCCCGGCAAGCAGGCTGACCGAGTTGTTGCCGAAGCCGAGCATGAACGAGTTGAGCGCGATGTCCTCGCGCGGCCGCATGTAGATTGCATACGTCAGCGCCAGCCCCCACCCCGCCCCGGTGTCCCACGCGTTCTGCGTCAGCGCCTCGAGCCAGATGCGCGCGTTGCCGAGGTCCGCCCAATTCGGCGTGAACAGAAACGCCAGCCCGTCGCCCGCACCGGGCAGCGTCACCGCGCGCACCGCGAGCAGCACAACCAGCACGAACAGCGCCGGGATCAGCACCGTGGTGGCGCGCTCTATGCCGCGCACCCCGCGCGCGACGATCCACACCCCGATCCCCATCGCGACCGCGTGCGTCAGCACCGCCCAGCCGCTCCCCGCGTAGCCGTTCCAGAGCGTGCCGGGGATCTCGTGGCCCAGCTCACCGCGCAGGCCCGCCCAGAAGAAGCGCAGCGTCCACCCCGCGACGACCGAGTAGTAGAACATGATCGCGACCGCCGTCCACGCGACCCACGCGCCCATCCAGGCGAAGCGCCGACCGAGCAGCGTCGCGAAGGCGCCTATGGTGCCGCGCCGCGTCGCCTTCCCCATCGCGAACTCGACCAGCAGCAGCGGTACCGACCAGAGAATCAGAAACACCACCCAGGCGACCAGGAACGAACCGCCGCCGTTGGCCGCCGCGATTCGCGGAAAGCGCCAGATGTTGCCCGTCCCGACCGCCATGCCGAGCATGGCGAGCATCATTCCCCAGCGGGAACTGAACGTCTGCGGGGTGTCGCTCAAGGGAAGCGCCTCGGGACGGGGTGGGAAGGTGGAGTCCAGCGGCGTCAGGGGAAGCAGTATAGGCGGGGCGAGCGGGGGTGGCAATGCGGGGGGGCCAGAAATCCTGCGCGGAGATGAGGCACACTGCAGCGTCTATCCCGTACGGTTTGTTTGCCAGCCGTTGCGCGCGATCGTCCCGCAAGGCAGGGTTGGGGGGCGGTACACCAGTGCTACGCCGCCTCGTTGTGCTGCGTACGAGCGCGAATCACGCTTGCGAGTGCCCGCAGGGCCTGATTCACCGCCTCAGCATCGGGGAAGATCTCGGCGACGTCGGCGTCCAGAAGCACCAGGTTGGTACCCCGCGCATACCGCTCGGCGTACTTGCCCCGCACGGCACTGCGGAGCTGCTCCGACGAGAAGTCGTACTCGTCGCGCAATTCGTCTTCCGGCTCTTCAGAGTTCCAGGCTTTGTTCATAGCTCCTCCTCTCGCGCGGGGTCATGGAACGGGCACTGATCAGCCGGACGTAATCATTGCGCTCCGTCGCGCTCACAATCAGAAACCGGCCCGCCGAAGACCGCCCCAGGATCAGCACGCGTTCCTCGCGCTCCGAATGATCGGGATCCGCCAGCGTGGCCGAGAGCGGATCACCGAGCACGGTCGCGGCCTCTTCGAAGGAGACGCCATGCTTGTGCCGGTTGGCTTCCGCTTTCTCCGGGTCCCAGCCGACGGACAGATCCATGCCTCCGAATGTATGCGCCACCGAGCTGACCGCCAAGAGAGACCCGCGCGACACCCCCCCGGACCCACAGAACACGCCCTGACCTCGGCCGCCCACCGGCATCCCTGCCGATGACGTCGCCCCTCAACGCACCCATCTGCGACGATTTCACGTGGCCTGAGCCAGTATATCTGAACCATCCCGTAGCTTTGCGCAGGTGGATTCCCTTTTTGAGATACCTATGAATGCCAGATTGCTACCGTTCTTGTTCCTGCTTGCCCTGCCGCTACATCTCGATGCGCAGAGCCCGCGCGCAATGGAGGTGGCGGAGCGGAATCACGTATGGCGTGCTGTCGTGAGATGTGCTCGAAAACACGCCATATGAGAAGCCGATTATCGACCCGCGACCGATTCCCGCGAGCTGGAACGAAGATCTGCAACTTCTCGCGCCCTTTTCCATCAGGCCCGAAGGCGACGACCGGAGTTCCGGATGGATGGCCAAAATCACCCGCGGTTTACCAATTCGGGCCCGGCGCCTGGGAACCGTGATGTACCGAGACCAGAGTGGATCGTATCGGATGCGGGGCGCGGACGCAATCCTTATATTGAGCGAACCCGTCATCAAAGCGGACGAAGCAAAAGTTCTCGTGAATATCAACGGAAACAACCCTTCCGGACGGAACCCGAGA
>JBBSLV010000301.1:0-5278 GCA_038233535.1 Tepidisphaerales bacterium
GGCGCGGCGACGAAGGTTGCCGCGCCCGCGGTGTTTAACGCCGTCACGCTACAGCCGAACCTGGTGGGCGACATTCGCCTGCGGTCCTTCACGGGGGAACACCTGCTGCGGCTCGCGCTCGATCGGCTTGGACAGCAACTGGTTCATCACCACCGGCCCCGCCCCAATCAGCGCGAGGATGATCGCGGCGGCGATCCAGCGGACGGCCGTCCACGTCATGTACAATCCGGTGCTTTTCGCGATCTCCATCGGGATCGGGGGGGCAAACTCGCCCGCCTCGGCGGCCATCGCGGCGGACGTCGCCTTCGACGAAAGGTCCATCGGCGCCGCCTGCACCGCGTTGTCGCTGAGCAGCGCCATCAGCGCGATGGCGGGCATCGTCACCTTGCTCTGCTTTGTCATCAGCCCGCGCAGCTTGTACACCGCCCGGCTGACGCGCTTCTTCGCGGCGTCTTCCGACAACCCCATCGCCTGCCCGACGTCGCGGAGGCTTTTTTGCTCGAAATAGCGGAGAACCAGCGCCTGGCGGTCGGCGTGGCCGAGCCTGGCGACGGCGCCGTCGAGCACGGGGGCGACGTCGTCCCACTCCCCGCCGCCCTTCGCGGCCGCGGCGTGACGCCGCACGAACGTGTCCCAACCCACTTTCATCTGATCCCCGGCGTTGCGTTCATGGCGGTCCCGTCGCATCCGCATGCGCATGGCGTTGGCTGCGGCGTAGCGCGTCGTCGTTAAAAGCCACGCGGAAATGACCGTCTCCTGTGGCAGTGACCCGGCCTTGCGCGCCAGGATAATGAACACCGCCTGTGCCACGTCCTCGGCCAGATGTGGATCCCGCACTTGCCGGACCGCCGCCGAGTGCACCATGTTGACGTGCCGGCTGACGACCTCCGCGAACGCCCGCTCACTGCGGCGCAGCGCGTACTCCCGCAGGAGCTCCCAGTCCGTCACTACCGGTCCCATCCCCATATTGTGTACGCGGGCGCGGGAAAGGGACAGAAAATTCCGCGTCGAATGCAACTCGCCCTGCCGAAATGAGTTGTCGCTTCCGGGCGATGGTTCCTACACGTGTTCCCCGTGACTCACGGCGTCGTTCTCGACCGGCAGGTCCGACAGCACCTTTCCGTCCTTCATGCGGATGACCCGTTTCGCGTGGCGCGCGACATCGGGCTCGTGCGTCACCATGATGATCGTCTGGCCCCGGCGGTGCAGATCCTCGAACAAACCGAGGATCTCCGTCGTCGTGGCGCTGTCCAGGTTTCCCGTCGGTTCGTCGGCGAGGAGAATGGCGGGGCGGTTGACCAGCGCCCGGGCGATGGCCACGCGCTGCTTCTGCCCCCCGGAGAGCTGGTTGGGTCGGTGGGTCATGCGCTCCTGCAACCCGACGGTGCGCAGCGCTTCCTTGGCCCGGGCGCGGCGGGTCCACCAGCCGTCGCGCGAGTAGATCATCGGCAGCTCCACGTTCCGCAGCGCCGTCTGCCGCGGGAGCAGCTCGAAGCTCTGGAACACGAACCCGATCCGCTCGTTCCGCACGTCCGACAACCGCCCGCCGCTCATGCTCGATACCAGCCGCCCGTCCAGCTCATACGTCCCGCCCGTGGGGCGGTCCAGGCAGCCGAGAATGTTCATCAGCGTGCTCTTGCCCGACCCGCTGGTGCCCATGATCGCGACGTATTCGTTAAGCGCGATGTCGATGTCCACCCCATCGAGCGCGCGGATGTGCTCCGGGCCGACGGTGTAATGCTTTCGAAGCTCGCGGATTTTAATGAGCATCTTGCCGTTCACCGCCAAACGCGTCACAACACACCGTGTGATCCGCTTTCGGATCAAAGGCGGGACACGAATCGACACGAATCTTCACCAATGCACACAAATCAGATCAGAACCCGCTTCATCTTGATCCATTCGTCAAGACTCGAGTCGATTCGTGTTCCGATTTTCATTTCGTTCCTCGCGGGTGCGGCGCAGCCACGTGAGGACTCCAATGATGGTTTACGAGTCCGCGTTCGGCCGTGCGCCGTTCGCCGGCTGCGTCGTCGCCGCCGCTGCCTGCTCGGTCACCGCTTGCCCGTCCGTCAACTCCGGCAGGATCTTGTACGGGCCGGTGATGATGCGGTCGCCGTCGCGCAGCCCTGACGTGATCACCGTGTGCGTCATGTCGCCGGCGGCGATGGCGACGGGCGTCATCACGGCCTTTCCGTTGTCGTAGCGGAACACGACCGTGATCAGCGTCTTGTTCTCGTCGACCTCCGGGCGATCCTTCACCGACGCGGGCAGATCCTCGAGCGGGCGCCCCATGACGGCCTGCGTGGGGACTTTGATCACCCCTTGGTGCACGTGCGTTTCAATGTCGACGTCCGCGCTAAGCCCGGCGGGAATGCGCCGGCCTTTCGTGTCGAGCACTACGCGGGCGCGATACCACTTGCCCTGCATCTGGCTGCTGCTGCCGCGGCTGCTCTGCTCCAGCTCGCCTGTGTCCAGTCCGACCAGCTTCACCACGCCGGCGAACGTCTCATCCGGATACGCCGCGATCCGGACCGTCGCCTTCTGCTCTTCCTTGATGGCCGCGATGTTGCTCTCATCGACCTGCGCGTCGACCTGCATCTCCGAGAGGTCGGACACTTCCATGATGACGGTGCCCGCGTTGTTCATCGTGCCCGTCACCACAAGTTCACCGGCCTTGCCGTTCAGGCGCGTGATGATGCCGTCGATGGGAGAGGAGATCGTCGTGTAGGCGAGGTTGTCCGTCGCCCGGGCGATCTCGGCCTCGGCGGCCTCGATGCTGTGCTGGAGGACGACGAGGTTCAGCTTGTCGGCATCGAGCTGGCGCAGCGCCGACTCCAACTGCTGCTCAAGCTGCTGGGCCTTGGCTTGGGCGGTGTCGACGACGGCCTGGCTGACGAACTGTTTGAGTTCCATCTGCCGATTCAGGTCGCGCTGCGCGTCGAACATCATGATGCGCGACGCCGCGAGCTGCGCTTCCCGCGCCTTGACGCGTGCCCCGGCCTCTTGCAGCTGCGCCCGCTGCCCGGCGGCGCGGGCCTGGGTGGCGCGAAGCTGGGCTTCGAGCTCGGTCGCGTCCAGCCGCACGAGCACGTCCCCGGCCTTGACTTGGGCGCCTTCCTGGAACGGCAGTTCGCGGATGCGGGCGGCGACGCGGGCGCTGATCTGGACCTGCGTTTTAGGCTCCACCTGCCCCGGCGCGCTGACGATCTCGATGAGGTTCCCGCGCATGACCGGCTCGACGCGCACGGTCGTCGGGCCGACCTGCTGCGCGGCCCGGTACTTCATGACTCCGCCGGTGATGCCGGCGCCGACGATGCCGACCGCCACAAGGACGGCGATGAAGAGTTTCACCGATGCCGCTCAACTTTCCGACAAGAAAAAATGGGTCCGACCGAACCCCCGCAATGCACATTGTACGCGCGAGGAGGGGCGGTGACATTCGCGAAGCCGCACGCGCGAGGGCACGCGCGACACGAGCTTCGATGCACAGCGCCCAAACGATCCGATTTCGGTCATCATCCCACTCTATGAGTGGTAGCTACTTCCAAACCTCCGGCTGACAGATCGCGCGGAGCATGCTCCCGTCGCAGCTCCGACCGCTTCGGTTGGTAGTAGATGACGGAATATTCCTGATGACCTGTTTGACCGTCGTTCAATCACCCTCGCCAGTACAGTTGTGGCGCGGCGAATTCCCGCGGAATGCTCTTTAGCTCGTAATTGGTGGTCGCGTCTTTTGGGTTGATACCGCGTTGACCCAGAAATGCGATCTCGAAGCCGACGATCTGAACCTCGCTGCGATTCATCTTCTCGAACTTCATATCGCGCCCAAGCTCTACGTCAGGGCGTCAGGACGCACGTCGGCCGGTGCCACACCGAGGAGTCCCGCAAAATGCAGTCTCGGACGTCTACTCACGTTTCGGTCCCGAGTCCGACGGATATACCACTGCGATGATGTGATAACATCTCCGTATGGTGCCGAGCTTGGTGATTGCGAAACGAAAAAACCGTACGTGGGCTGTGCGGCCGGATGAAATGCAGAAGCTCGGGCGCTCCGCCCAGCAAAGTGCGCGAACTTCTGCTATCCACCTTTAACTTCACCCGTTCGTCGAGTGCAGGTCGGATCTTCCGCCGCAACAGGGTCGCATTGCGTTCGGAGGGCATTCAGCCGCCGCATCAACAGCCGCCGCAGGTTCTTCGTGGTGATCGGCCGGCCCGCGGCGACCGCCAGCCGCCGATCCCGCTCCGTTCGCAGCACGGCCCACCACCACGCCCGCCCAGCTTCCCTGCCGGGGTGTACGTCCCTCATCGCTTGTAGCCTAGCGTTTCCCACTGGCGACGTGGTGTCACACACCCCCCACTACGCACCGAGATTATCCGGCGGCAGCGGCCCGCTGTCGCAAGTCCCTGATCTCTTGAGTCACGCGAGACGGCGCAATTCCCAAATGGTTCGCAATTGCTCGATGTTTTTTGCCTTGCAGCAGCAGGCCGACAATCCGCCGCTGCTGCTCGGATCGCGTAGAGGCTGCCACAAACCGAACTGCATCCTGGTTTGCAACAGCGACCCAACTATCGCCAACCTCCGATCCGCGTTGGGGCATCACCCGGAGACAACGCTCGTAGTTTGACCGGCGGCGCGCGGCAGCCAGCAACTCCCGGTGGAGTGCAATTCGCGATGGCCGGCGCAATCGCCCCTCCAAGCACTTAAGGGCGATGCTCTGGGTGGCGTCTTCTCGATCGGTAGCGGGGTCATTTCGCATGTCGGAGAAGAGGCGCGAACCATACGGGGCGCTCAACGGATAATTGACATCTTCCTGAAACCATCTTATGACTAACACTAGCCATGGCCACATTGAAGCTTAGTGACCAGTTGGTTGGTTTACAAGTTCCGTGGCTCCTCCGCGCCACGCAGGCGCGGCCTCATCAAGGCTCGGTCACGGTCGAGCATATCGCTCGGCCGTGGCCCGGGCCAAGTCGCGGATTCTCTCGGCCAACTCCGGCGGCTCCAGCACCGTTGCGCCGGGGCCGTAGCTGAGCACCCACCAAACGATTTCGTCCAACCCATCCACGGTGAAGCGGAGCGTGACCATCCCGGACGTGTGATCCCATTCTTCTTCCTGCGTCGGATGCCACCGTGTTTCGCTGGCGGAATCGGCGAAGGATGGCTCGAATCGCACGGCAACGCGATGAGTCGCACCCCCGCGGATCATCCGCCACGCGTTCCCAAGATCGGCGTGCAGGTCAAAGTCGTCGGGGATCGCGAATGGGCGATCGGTCA
>JBBSLV010000302.1:0-5257 GCA_038233535.1 Tepidisphaerales bacterium
GCCATCGTCAGCGGGGTCCATGAGCCAGCCGAACGCATCAAGCGTCGCGATCTGAGCGACCTCGCCGGCACGTGGGTCGAAGATCCCGCCTTCGACGCGGCGATCAAGGAGATGGACCAAATCGACCCTGAGCTGTGGCGATGAGGCTAGCGCTGGACACCAACCGTTACACGGACCTTTTTCGCGGTGATCAGGCCGTCGTCGACATTATTGAAGATGCTGATGAAGTCCACCTTCCGTTCGTCGTTCTTGGCGAACTCCGGGCCGGCTTCCTCTATGGAACGAAGGCACGAGCCAACGAGGCGACTCTTGAACAGTTTCTGCGCCGCCCGGGTATTAGCGTCCTGAGCGCGGATGAACAGACGAGCCGACATTACGCATCGCTCCATCACCACTTGCGACTCCGAGGCACGCCAATTCCTACAAACGACCTGTGGATCGCGGCATTGTGCGTGCAACACGCACTGGCTTTGTACGCCCGCGATGCGCATTTCGACCACCTGCCGCAGTTGATGCGGGTATAACGCCGTCGCTTGTCCACAATCATCATTTCCACTACAGTACCCGGCTTTCCCCGGTCCGGGGCGTTTCGTATCTTGCTGTTTGCCTTGTCGCCGTCAGGAGTTACGTCCAGTGATCATTGTCATGAGCCCAGGGGCTTCACCGGCCAGCATCGACCGCGTGCGCGGGGAGATCGAGCGCATGGGGTGCGCGCCGCACCTCTCGCAAGGCAAGTTCCGCACCGTCATCGGCGCGATGGGCGAGGAGACGAACGTCGATATCAGTCACCTCGCGAGCCTCGACGGGGTTGAGAAGGTCGTCCCCATCATGAAACCGTACAAGCTCGCCAGCCGCGAGTTTCATGAGGATGACAGCGTCATCGAGATCGGCGGAAAGACGACGCCGGCGGTGAAGGTCGGGGGGCCGCACGCGATGTGCATCGCCGGGCCGTGCGCGGTTGAGAACGAGCAGATGCTGAACAAGATCGCCCGCCACGTGCGCGACGGGGGCGCGACAGTCCTCCGCGGCGGCGCGTTCAAGCCGCGCACGTCGCCCTACTCTTTCCAGGGGCACGGTGAAACGGCGCTGAAGTGGATGCGCGCCTGCGGCGACGAGTTGGGCATGCCGATCTGCACCGAAGTGATGGACACGCGGCAGGTCGAGCTGATCGAGCGCTACACCGACTCGTTCCAGATCGGCGCCCGCAACATGCAGAATTTCGACCTGCTCCGCGAGGTCGGGAAGACGCGCAAGCCCGTGGTCCTCAAGCGCGGCTTGGCCGCGACGGTGAAGGACTGGCTGCTCAGCGCCGAGTACGTCCTCAGCCAGGGCAATCGCGGGGTGATCCTCTGCGAGCGCGGGATCAAGACGTTCGAGGACTCGATCCGCTACACGATGGACATCAGCAGCGTTCCGGTCGTGCGGCAGTGGTCGCATTTGCCGATCATCGTCGACCCCAGCCACGCCGCGGGGAAGCGCGATTACGTCGCCGCGCTGGCGCTGGCCGGCATGGGCGCCGGGGCGCACGGGATCATTGTCGAAGTGCATTACAACCCGGCCGAAGCGCAGTGCGACGGCCCGCAGGCGCTTTTGCCGGAGATGTTCAAGGAACTGATGATCCAGCTCCGCCAGATTGCGGCGGTGACGAAAAAGGAATTTGCAGAAGCAGAGCAAGCCGTCCCCGCGTGAGACGCCAGCGGTTCAAATTGACAATTGAAAATTGACAATTGGCAATTGAAGTTTCCATCGACGCACCCGAACCCGAAAATCGTAATTATGTCTCGCACTCCCTTCGTTGCCGGCAACTGGAAGATGAACACCACCAAGGCTTCCGCCATGGAGCTGGCCAAGGCGGTCGCGGCGGGTGCGCCTGAAGGGATCGACGTCGGCATCGCGCCGCCGTTCGTGTACCTCGATCGCGTGAGCAAGGTGATCGCCGGGTCGCGGGTGCTGCTGGGTGCGCAGGATTGTTACCACGAAGACGCCGGCGCGTTCACGGGCGAGATCGACTCAGCCATGTTGAAGGACATCGGCGTGCGGTTCTGCCTGACGGGGCACAGCGAACGCCGCCACGTGCTGCACGAGACGCCCGACCTCGTCGCCCGCAAGGCTGCGGCCGTGTACGCGAGCGGGATGACGCTCGTGCATTGCGTGGGCGAGAAGCTCGCCGAGCGCGACGGCGGGAAGACGTTCGCCGTCGTCGACGCCCAGCTCGACGAGCTCGACCCGGAAAAGATGCACGATCCCGCCCGCGTCGTCATCGCGTATGAGCCCGTGTGGGCCATCGGCACCGGGCGCAACGCAACCGACGACCAGGCGCAGGAGATGCACCTGCACATCCGCGACTACCTCGAGCAAAAGTGGAACGCGGACTTCGCCGGCCGCGTACGGATTCAATATGGCGGGAGCATGAAGCCGGAAAACGCCGCCGGTTTGCTGCGCCGCAACGACGTCGACGGCGGGTTGATCGGCGGCGCGGCGCTCAAGGCTGACAGCTTCCTCGCCATCGTCAACGCCGCCCGGCAGCGGCTCAACAAATAGTTCTGAGTGCTGAGTGCTGAGCGGGCCTGCTCAGAACTCAGCACTCAGAACTCAGCACTTTGGAGAAGACCATGGGTTTCTTGATGTACTTGACCATCACGCTGTTCATCATCGTAGCCGTCTTTCTGGTTCTGCTGATCCTGATCCAGAAGGGCCGGGGCGGCGGGCTTGCCAGCGCGTTCGGGGGCGCGGGCGGGAACACGGCATTCGGATCGAAGACGGGCGACGTGCTCACCTGGGCGACGAGCATCGTCTTCGGCATCTTCCTCGTGCTGGCAGTGGGGTTGAATTTGCTGGCCAAGAGCGAGACGGGCGGCACGACGGCAACGAACGCCAACGTCGGCGTCACGCCGCAAGTCCCCCCGGCGACGGGGACGCCCCCCGCCGTCGAGACCGGCGCCGACCTGATCGGCGGGCCCGAGCAACCCCCGACCGGACCGACCAACGCCTCCACCCAGCCACAGTAATCCCCGGAGCGCACTCGCATGATCGTCAGCATGACCGGCTTCGGAGACGCCACCGCCGAGCGCGACGGCACCCACTACGCCGTCGAAATCCGATCGCTCAACAACCGCTTTTTCAAGCCGGTCATCAAGCTCCCCGAACGCGTCAGCGGGCTTGAGCCCGAGCTAGAAGTGATGCTCCGCGAAACCCTGGGCCGCGGGTCGATCACGTACATCCTGAAGATGCGCTCCGACAGCGCCGAGGCCGCACACCACATCAACACCGAAGCGCTCAAGAGCTATCTTGAGCAGCTTCAGCAGGTGAAGGGTCTGGACCGGCTGGTGACGATCGACCTGGCGTCGCTCGTGCAGCTTCCCGGCGTCTGCCAGGAGCCGCGCGACGACACCGACGAAATCGAAAAGCACGGCCCGGTCATCCGCGAGCTGTCAAAGAAAGCCATCATCAAGCTCAACGCGATGCGCGAGCGCGAGGGCGCCTCGCTGTTCAACGAGCTGATGAAGCACGTGAAGGTGATTTCGACGAGCCTGGCCGCCATCTCCGAGCGCGCCCCGTCGGTGATCGAGGACTACCACAAGCGGCTGACGCAGCGCGTGAACCAACTGATGCAGAAGGCCGAGCTGCGCGTGAACGAGGGGGATCTGATCCGGGAAGTCGCCGTCTTCGCCGAGCGCGCCGACATCGCCGAGGAAATTCAGCGCCTGACGCATCATTTGCAGGCGTTTGAAGACGCCTGCCGCGAGAGCGAGCACTCCGGCCGCAAGCTCGACTTCATCACGCAGGAAATGCTCCGCGAGGCCAACACGATCGCCAGCAAGGCCAACGACGCGTCGATCACGCGGCACACGGTCGAGATCAAAGGGTCGATCGACCGGTTGAAGGAACAAGTGCAGAACGTGGAGTGAGGGAAATCCGAAACTCGAAACCTGAAATCCGAATGAATGACGAATGACGAAGCCCGAAGCCGCTGATCGATTTCGTCCTTCGGGCTTCGTCATTTGTTCGGATTTCGGGTTTCGTCATTCGGGCTTTGGCAGGATTGCGCAAGACATGGTCAGCACGGAGAAACATCCCGGCGTCCTCATCGTTCTCGTCGGCCCGTCCGGCGTGGGCAAGAGCACGCTCTCGCGCCGGCTGGCCGAGAAGATGAACGTCTGGTACACCGTTTCCGCCACCACGCGCCCGAAAAAACCCGGCGATGACAACGGCAAGATCTACGAACACGTCGACCGCACCGAATTTTTCCGCCGGCTCGACAGCGACCAGTTCCTTGAATACGCCCACGTGTACGGCGACTATTACGCCACCCCCAAGCACCCGGCCTTGGATCATCTGGCGAAGGGCCTGGACGTGCTGCTGGAAATCGACGTGCAGGGGGCGTTGCAGGTGCGACACGCCTACCCCGACGCCCTTCTAATCTTCGTTCTTCCTCCGGACGAGCCTACACTGTTGCAGCGGCTGCGCGACCGCGCCCGCGACAGCGCCGAGGACATCCACAAGCGTTTCACGGCCGCCAAGCGCGAAATCCACATGGCCAAGGGCTCGCGCGCGTTCGACACGATGGTCGTCAACGACGACCTCGCCGAATGTGTCGAGGACATCGCAAAAATCATCCGGCATAAACGGGCCGGGGGAATTTAACGAAGAGTTGCCAATTGTTAGTTGCCAGTTGCCGGTCAATGCAAGAGCAACTCCCTACTAACAACTAACAAACTAACAACTGGCAACGTTATGGAGCGATTATGATTGAAGCATTGAAGTCTGACGAAATCGTGCACAAGGTCGGCGGGCGGTTCAAGCTGACGGCGCTGATCCAGAAGCGCATGCTTGAGCTGATGGACGGCGCCCGGCCGCTCGTCGAGCGCGAGAACATGACCGACCTGGAAATCGTGATCCAGGAGATCCTCCAGGACAAAATCGCGATCGACTACGAGGCCAGCGGCTTGATCGCACCGAAGTAGGAGACGGGGTTCGGGTGTCGGGATTCGGGTGTCGGGTGAAGACAAAGATCGTCTTCTCCGTCTTTCCCGAAACCCGAAACCCGAAACCCGGAACCCGATGAATCCCAGCGACTCCATTTCAGCAGACGCGCCCGCCCTTCGGTGTCGCGAGATCATCGTCGGGGTGTGCGGGGGGATCGCGGCGTACAAGGCGGCGGACGTCGTCTCCAGGCTCGTGCAGCTCGGCGCGACCGTTTCCGTCGTCATGACGGCCGAGGCGCAGCGGTTCGTCACGCCATTGACCTTCGAAGCGC
>JBBSLV010000303.1:0-5206 GCA_038233535.1 Tepidisphaerales bacterium
GACTCGGAGGAGTCGTTGTCGCCGTCGGACGTGCTGGCGCGGCGGTTCAGCGACGCGCCGGGGAACAACGGGTTTGCCTTGATGGAGCGTTACGAGCGCGGGATGCGCAACCAGTTGCTCCGACTGTTGCGGCAGTTCGAGCAGTTGAAGAAGCAGCGGGCGACGACGCCGTATGACAAGGACGAGCCGCCGTGCCCGCCGGAACGGGCGTGGCGGGGGATCGACGAGCAGGAGAAGCAGCGAACTGTTCTGGAACAGCAGGAGCGGGAGTCAAAGCCTCAGCAGCCCGACTGGTCGCAATTGCGCCAGGAGCATCTGCGTCGCGAGGCAGAGGCGGGATCGGAAGCCGAGGCGGCGGAACGAAGCCAATCGAAGCCAACTGAGATCGGGGAAAATCCCTCGCCGGAGCAGGGGAATGCGGTTTTGGTGCCGCGAGGGGCAATCGTGGGTGACGGAACGAACCCAATGGCGGATCAGTCGGCGTACGCTTCGACCTCCGCGTCCTTGGTCATCGTCGACGCGGTCGGCGCGGGCGGGGGGCTGGTCTGCAAATCGACCATCGCGCGGTAACGGCCGCTGACGTTCATCAATTCCTCGTGACGGCCCTGCTCGACGATCCGGCCGTTCTCGAGGACGAGGATGCGATCGGCATGAGCGATCGTGCTCAAACGGTGGGCGATGACGAAGCTGGTGCGCCCGGCCATCAGCGTGCGCAGGCTGCCCTGGATGAGGCGCTCGGATTCAGTGTCGAGGTTGCTCGTGGCCTCGTCGAGGAGGAGGATTTTCGGATCGGCGAGGATCGCGCGGGCGATGGTGAGGCGCTGGCGTTGCCCGCCGGAGAGTTTGACGCCGCGCTCACCGATGATCGCGTCGTATCCGCCGGCGAGCTTTGCGATGAACTCGTGCGCGTTGGCCAGCCGGGCGGCTTCTTCGATGTCGGGCATGGTGGCGCCGCGCCGGCCGTAGGCGATGTTGTCGCCGATCGTGCCGTCGAAGAGAAAGGTGTCCTGCTCGACGATGCCCAGCAGCCGGCGGTAGCTGTCGACCGTGATGGTGCGCAGGTCGACGTCGTCGAGCATCACGGCGCCGCTCGTCGGGTCGTAGAAGCGGGCGACGAGGTTGCACAGCGTGGTCTTGCCCGCGCCGCTGGGGCCGACCAAAGCGATCATTTCGCCGGGGCGGACGTCGAGGTCGATATCGTGCAGCACCGGCGACGCCGAGCCGGCGTAGGCGAACGAGACGTCGCGCAGCGTGATGCGGCCGGCGACCGTCTCCCGGCTGAGCTGGATCGCATCGGACGACGCGACCATTTCGACCGGCTCAGCCAGCAGGTCGAGCACGCGATCGAGCCCCGAGAGGCTGTTCTGCAGCGCCGTCGCGCTGCCCGCCAGCGCGGCGATCGGCCCGAGCAACGCCGCGAGGTACGCCAGGAACATCACGAGGTCGCCCACCGTCAGCGCGTCGCCGGGGGAGATCAGGCCGGCGTTGAGCTTCTCCATATCCGAGAGCACCTTCATGCCCCCGAAGTACAGCAGCAGCGCCGACGCGAGCGGGACGAGGACCGACCACGCCAGGTCGACGCCGCGCATCCACCACCACGCGAAGATCTCCTGGCGCGCCATGAGGTGCCCGCTGCGCGTGAAGGTTGCCGCCTCGGCGCGCTGGCGCGAGAAGGAGCGGACGACGCGCATCCCGCCGAACGCTTCGGTGGCGTGCGCGTCGATCTGCTGGCGCGTCGAGCGGATGTCGCGGAAGAGCGGGCGGATTCGCCCGATCCACGTGCGGTGCGTGAACCACACGATCGGCAACAGCGCCAGCGCCCCCAGCAGCAGCCGCCAGTCAACCGTCGCGAGGATCGCGAGGCTGCCGAGCAGTTGGACGATCGCCCGGTACGGGTTGTAGAGCATGGAGAAGATCAGTTCGGCCACGCCGCCCGCATCCTCGCGCAGGATGGACGTGACGCCGCCGGACTTCAGGTCGTACACGCGGTGCAGCGGCAACCGCACGGCATGGTCGAAGACGCGCTTGCGCACGGACACCTGCACGCGCTTGGTCATGCGCGTCGTCTGCCAGCGGCTCCACAGGCCGAACGCTTCGGAGAGCGTCGACAGCACGATCATCGCGATGACGACGGTGGTGAGCAGCTCGCGCCGATCCTGGGGAAGGCGCATCCAGGCCGGCAGTGTGCCCGGCACCGGGTCCGGGGCCAGGACGCCGTCAAAGACAATCTTCGTGGCGTACATCGGCGCCAGTCCGAAGAGGATGGAGAGGGTGAGCGCGATGGCGATGGGGATGAACAGCCGGCGGTATCCGCGCAGCAACCCCCAGAATTCCGCGAACAGCGCCCGAAACGAGCGCGTCCGCTGCCACCGCTTGGTCCGCGCCTCGCCCGCCGGCGCCGGGGTGACCGGCGCCACGTCGCCGGTGACGTTCGCGTCGTTGCCCCGCCGCCTGACCCGCTCCCGATACGCCCGATACCGCCGGCGGCTGGAACGTATTGCAGATGCCATAGGGATGATTCTAGGCGACGGCCCCCAGCGCGTTGCATCCTCCGCCGGAGTGGGGCGTGATCTGAACCTTCGGCCAGGCCGGCCGACTGCAACGGGGGAAGTGGGCGATGAGAGGCTCGAACCCCCGACCTCACGGGTCTGATGGCCGCCCGAAAACCTGCGTTGCCTCGTAAGCCTTTGCCGGACCTGACTGCATCCCATGTCCGGTAGTCTACCGGCGCGTGGTAAGTGCTCTGCGCACTCTGCGCCAGTGCAGAAGATGGCGTGCTTTCCATCATGCTTTTCGCCACGTCGAGGCGCGCGGCTTGGCATCGCGGCATGAGCGTCTCGTGGGCCTTACTCCGACCCCTCACTCGATTGTTCCCCCGATCTGCTCGTGCACCGAGCGCGGAGCGGTGACGATCAGCCGGTCGCGGAAGAAGCGGATGGACGACGTGCCGCCGTTCTCGCGCCAGGCTTCGGGTTGGACGGTGTCCATGATGAGCCGGACGAGTTCGTGGCCCCGGCCGGCTTTGGTGGTTTGCCTGGTTTCTTCGGTGGTCGTCCCGCCTCCGAGGAAACTTTGCCCGCTCCCGCCGGCGCCCCGGCCGGAGGTCTGGGGGGCTTGAAGTTGAAACGTCGGCGCATCGGTGAAGTCGGGGATGCTCAGCAGCAGGTCTTCGACGGGATACACCTTCGTGATCAGTCGCTCATCGGCCAGCTCGCGCGTCGTCACTTCGATCACCCCGTCGTCGACGTGGAACGTCACGAGGTTCCGTCCGTCGGCTTGGGTGAGCACATAACTCAGCAGCTTCCGCAGCGGCATCGGGGACATGCGGAGGGTCACCGGCGTCTGGCGCGTGACGTTGACGGTTTCCAGCGCCCGCCAGTTGACGTGGATGTTCGCGCCGGATGCGTCCTGCAAGAAGGCGATGGCGTCTTCGAGCCGCACGTCGGTGAGCTTCATCTCCGGCAAGCGCGTCGACAGCGCGCGCCTGGCGTCGACATACGACGGCGCCTGCGACGGCGGCTGGGGGTTGGCCGACTCAATTTTCGCGGGGGGAGATTTCTGCGAATCGGCGCTCGGCCGGGTGGATTGCGCCGATGCAGGAGAAGCGCCCAGCGACAGGGTCAGCACAACGACGACGAGGGCGACAACAAACGCGGCGAGGCGATGCATGGCAACCCTCCGCGGCTGGGTTTGAGGACGGGCACGTTACCCCTCGACCTGATCGTTCACGTCGAGCGGCTTTCCGGTGTGCGGATCGAATTTCCCCGACCCCGCGACGGCGGGTTGGGGGGAATGATCAGGGAGCGTCTTCTTCTTATCCGACTCGGTCTCAATGTCGTCCTCGACGCCCTTGAGCCCTTTCTTGAACTGCACGATCCCCTGGCCGAGGCTGCGGCCAACGTCGGGCAACCGTTTGCCGAAGATCAGCAACCCGATGGCTGCGATGAAAATCCACTCGAAGCCTTGCGGCATGCCGATCGCCAAAACGCTGAAGTTGAAGTTGAACATGATGCGCATCCTCTCGGGGGTCGTACGAAAAGCGCCCGCGGGTCAGAAACGGTCGAGCGCCGATCAATATTGTACGCACGGGAACGGGCGTCGTTAAGGGCCATCCCGTGGAGGGGCGCAAAATCGTGGGTTTGCGAAGCAAAAAGTTTTTGCCACAGATGGGGCACCGATGGACACCGATGAAAAGCCACGGTTCTTAATCTGTATGCATCCGTGCCCCATCTGTGGCAACTGTCTCTTCTCTTATCTTACCCTTTCCCGCGTCCACGGCTGCCGGAGCCGGTTTTGGAACGAACCTGTTTTCCGGTCGCCGCCTTGTTCTCGGGGGTCGAGGGGACGTCAGGTCGGGTCTTGGTGTTCGTGCCGGGCCCGCCCACCGTGAACTTCGTGTGGCGCGGCTTGTCCCGCTCGAGGTGTCCGGGACGCTTCTTCTTTTTCCGTAGCACTTTGGCCATGTGAACAACTCCTTCTGGTTAACGTCGTGCCGCGCATCTTATGAGCCCTCGTCTGCCGCGCGAGCGGACGAATCGCGGAAAAGGTCACGCGGTCGCGCCACCCCAGGCGACGCCGGCTCCCCCGCGCCGGCCGAGGCATCGCTTGCGGTTTCGCAGTCGCTCGTCGCGAGAAGCGTCTGTTTCGGCGCGTCCCGATACACCACGCGCCCGCGGCACGTCCGGCACATGTACCTGCCGTTCACCCGTCGCCGCCTGGGCGACCACCAGTCGCAGCGCGTGCAGCCGAGCAGATACCGCGCCGGCGGTGGTGCCGGAGACACGACCTCGTCGTCGTTGTAGCACCGTTTGGGGTTGGCCCCGAGGCGCGCGCACATCGCCCGCCAGCGGGGGCCGTGCCTGTCGCCGGGGCATAGAGCGTGGGCGATTTCGTGGAGCACGGTGTCGCGGACGGCGTCAATTCCATTGAGGAGCACGAGCGGCCGCGACAGCGTGATGCGCTTTCGCGTGTAGTTGCACGCCCCGAACCGCCGCCGCGCATGATCGAACGCGAACGACCAGCCGGTAAGCCCGTGCTCCGTCATCAGCGACCGCGCGAGATGGGCGGATTCGTAGAGGTTCATGGGAATTTCGGGGAATTTTGGAGTGCGGATTTTGGAGTGCGGATTGCAATCTCCGGCATGTGCGCCGCTCGCCTTAGAAACCATCTCAAGTCGTGAGTCGGTGCAGTCGGCGGTACCAGAGTA
>JBBSLV010000304.1:0-5195 GCA_038233535.1 Tepidisphaerales bacterium
TCGAACACCTGCGAAAATGGGTATCGAAGCGACGCCTGACGAATGGCGTACAGGTGCAAACCATATGAACGTGGCATCGATCGCATCGATTCTCTTCGCTGCCGCTACCGGTGTCGCGGCATTCGCCGTCGACGAACCCGTCGACAAGGATGGAGGCGAGTTCACGGTTCAGTGGCTGCAGCATGTGCCGCGCCTTGAGGAACCCCGGCACATGATGAGCATCGGGGAGGCCAACGTCACGCTGCGCCCTCTGCCGCCGGAGAAGGCCAAGGATCCGCCTCGCGCCGCGATTTTTGTCGGCGAGTCCCGCGCCACGAAGACGCCGATCTACCCCGGCAAGCGGTATCATTTCGCCATCGTCTATCGAGGCGGCAAAGCGCAGTGGTTCATTAACGGTTATCCCGACGGCCCGCCCATGGTGGATCTGCTGGTCGGGGAGATCATCACGCCGATCGGGGCCGAGTCCACCAGCACCACGCCAAACAAAGCGCTCTCGAACGGACAAATACTCGCCATCTTCAAGTCAGAACTGCAACCCCGATCGATCCTCACCGTCGCCCATCGCGGCGTACACAAGCACGCGCCGGAGAACACGCGCATCTCGTACGTCCAGGCAGTCGAAGCCGGCGCGCCGATGGTCGAGTTCGACACCGCCCTCACATCCGACGGGCACATCGTCGGCATGCACGACGAAACCATCGACCGCACGACCAACGGCACGGGCAAGCTCGCCGGGATGACGCTCGAGCAGGTCCGCAAGCTCGAGGCCGGGGCGTGGAAGCATCCGAAGTACAAGGGCGAACCCATTCCCACGCTCGACGAAATCGCCGACGTCGTCCGCGGCAAGTCGATCCTCATGCTCGATCTCAAGGCAGAGGGCCAGGGCGCGGCAATCGCGAAATGGCTTGAAGCCTCGAAATACCCGCACGATCAGCTCATCCTCGCGCCGTGGACCGACGCCGAAGGCATCGCCCTGCGCAAGCACGTCCCCGCCACCGTGCCGATGATCCGCCTGACGAGCAACACCCCCACCGAGACGATCGACGACGATTACTTTGAGAAGATGAAGTCGCTCGGCTTCAGCGGGTTCTCCGTCAACTGGCAGTACCTCACGCAGGAGTTCGTCCAGGGAGCACAGCGCAACGGCATGAAGGTCTATGTATGGACGCTGAACGAACCCCGCGACCTGGCCGGCGCCGCCCTGCTCGGCGTCGACGGCGTCATCACCGATGACCCGGCGGCCACGATCAAGCTTCTCGATTCACTGACAAGGAAGTAACGTCCCTCATGTCGACCCTTGGGTCCGCAGAGAGGGCACTTACCCCGCGCGCCGTTCCGTCGCGTCCGATGGGCGGAGAACCTCGACGTGCGCCAGATGAAGGTAGGAACAAAATGCCAGACGCTCGCCCTCGGGTTCGGTTGGGTCTGGAAGAGCCAGGATCAGCGAGCGCGCACTGACCAACGCCATCTCCGGATGCATAACGTTGTAGCTCTCGCCGCTGCTCATCACCACGCGGAACGGCTCGAACGGCTTACGTCGGAGAATTTCGCGAACGTGTCGGCTGTCATGACATGATTGTAGCAGGCGAGCGGCCGCTCACACGGGCTTAAATGCGCCCCGACGTCCCTTCACGGTCACCACCCCGCCGCGTCGATCCCCAGCGCCTCGGCCATCAGCTCGGCGATGTGTTTGACGCGCGTGTCCTTGCCCTGGCGGTGGCACATGCCGGCGATGTTCATGGTGCAACCGGCGTCGTTGCAGACCAGCGTCTGCGCGCCCGTCGCGGCGATGCACTGGACCTTGTCCTCGACGATCGCGCCGCTGATGGCCGGATACTTCACCGCGAACGTCCCCCCGAAGCCGCAGCACTGGTCGGTTTTTTCCATCGCGCGGAAATCGACGTTGCCCATCTGGCGCAGCAGCCGCACCCCCTCGTCCTTCACCCCGATGCCGCGCAGGTGGCAGGTGTAGTGGTAGGTGATCGACTCGGGCTTGGGCAGCTTGAGTTGCGACAAGTCGACCTTGAGAACCTTGTCGAGGAACTCGACGAACTCGTAGGTGCGTGAACCGACGGCGTGCATCCCGTGCTCCCAGGCGTGGTCGCCTTTCAACAACTCGTGGAACTGCTCGCGGACCATGGCGCAGCAACTTCCGCTGGGGGTGACGACGTACTCATACGGCTCGAATATTTCGATGAAACGCTTGGCGAGCGGCCTGGCCTCGTCGTGGAAGCCGTTGTTGAAAAATGGCTGACCGCAGCAGGTCTGGGCTTGGGGAAAGCTGACTTTGCACCCGAAATGCTCCAGGATCCGTGTGACGGCGACGCCGACGTGGGGATAAAATTGGTCGGTCAGGCAGGTGACGAACAAAGCAACGTTATGGGACATATAGCTGGGGCGAGCTTAAAGCCCGTTGAGGGTGACGTCAAAGGCGGGCGGTTCTTGTGGTATAGTGAATGCGGCTTGGGGTGGGTACTTCGGAGGGTCCATGACGCGTATCGGACAATTGACGTTGGCTGCAACGGCCCTGCTCCCCATCGGGAGCGCCTCGGCGGTCGTCGTGTACGTGCCCGGCTCGCCGAACCCCACGGCCACGCGGAACACCGCACCCCCCACGGGCGCGCTGGCGAACAGCGGGTGGCAGTTACAGGGCGATTGGGCAGGCTCGTTTTTGGGCACGCCCATCGCACCGAACCACTTCGTCACGGCGTCACACGTCGGCGGAAGCGTCGGCACCACGTTTACGTTCAACGCCGTCAACTACACGACCACCGCCGTCTTCCAGGATCCGAACAGCGACCTGGCGGTTTGGCGCGTGAGCGGCACGTTCCCGACGCACGCCCCGCTCTACAACGCGGCCATCGATGGGCCGGAAACGGGCAAACCGCTCGTCGTCTTCGGACGCGGCCTCGCCCCCGGCGCGGAAGTGATCGGCCCCGCGTTCCCGACCGGCACCGAGCTAAAGGGCTGGCGGGAAGCGGACGGAACGAACGGCCCGCGCAGTTGGGGCGAGAATGACGTCACCGGCATCGCCACGGGCAGCGCGACCGTCGGCGAGTTGATCGCGTTCACCTTCGACCGCTCCGTCGGTGACGTGCCGGGAACCAACGAATCGCACCTCAACGGCTTCGACTCCGGCGGCGGGTTGTTCATCGAGTCAGGCGGGGTCTGGAAGCTCGCAGGCATCAACTTCGGCATTGATGGGCCCTACAAGGTCAACCCGTCCGACATCCCCTTCCGCGCGACGCTCTTCGACCAGGGCGGCCTGTACGAGAAAAGCTCGGGCGACACGTTCATGCAGAACCTGGACACGTCGATCGATCAGCCGGGCGCCAGCTATTCCACGCGGATCAGTTCGAACCTCCCGTTCATCGAGAGCGTGGTCCCCGAGCCGTCAACCGCCCTGCTGCTCGCCGGTGGGGGCGCGGGATTGATGATGCGTCGCCGCCGCGGGGTGGTGTGAATCAGTCCAGCGCCGCCAGCCGCTGCTTCGCGTCGTGGAACGCCGGGTCCAGCGCCAGCGCTTTCTGGTACTCCGCCTTCGCCTGTTCCTTGCGCCCGCGCTGTTCGTGGATCGAACCGAGGTTGTACGAGACTTCCGCCGGCGTGAGCACGGTGCGGAGCTGCGCGATTGCGTCGGTCATGCGGTCCTGCCGCGCGAGCATCAGCCCGTAGTTCAACCGGCACGGCTCACTTCGCGGATCCTTCGCGATGCCCTTCTGATAAGCCCCTTCCGCCCCCTGCCGGTCGCCCGATAATTCATAGCAGAACCCGAGGTTGGCGTAGCCGCCGGCTGAGTCGTGCGTGGCCTTGAGGTAGCGCTTCCACGTTTCGATGGCCTTGGGGTACTGCTTCATCTGCGCCGCGACGACGCCAAGCCGGTAGAGCGACGCGACGTGGTCGGGTTTGAGCCGCAGCGCTTCCTCGTACTGCTTCATCGCGTTGGCGGAATTGTTCTGGCTCTCGGCGAGCTGCCCGGCGGCGTAGCGCGTCTCGAACGTGATCGCCGGCTCCCTCGCCGTGTCGAACGCGGACTTCGCCCTCGCCCCTTGCTTATCGGACGCGCGCCCGTCGTCAACGTTGCCCCCCTTGCCGCCGCATCCGGCGAGGGTGGCGATGGGAATCATCAAACACGCGATCGATTTCAGCGCTTTTCGCATTCGTGTGACCTCGCTCCGATAAAGGGCTCCCGTCTTTATCGGCACGCCGTCCGCGCTGACCCCACCGGCTACCAAAACACCGCTGGTAATAAAGACGAACAAGCGCCGCATACGGCGCGTCCCCGTGGTTCGTCTGTTCAACTGTTAAATGGCCGCTAACCCACGTTTGCGGCTTTGGCGATGGCGAAACAGGTCGCGATGTGCGTTATTTCTTAAAGCTGCTGACCATACAACTCACCGCGGAGGACGCGGAGAACGCGGAAGAAGACGAATTGAAACTGCTGCCTCAACTCGCTTGGTTCTCCGCGATCTCCGCGACTCCGCGGTGAGTCCTTGGCTCTGCCAGGGGCTTGTGGCGGCTTGCTGATGCAAGCGCGCCGCTGCTTGGGCGATCACCCGTGCTCGTAGAACTTCCGCACGTTGATGTTGTAGAACTCGGCCTCGAGGTACTCCAGCGCCAGCGCGACGTTGAGGATGTCGACGTCGTTGGCCGCGCTGGGGGTTTCGGAGTAGCCGATCGTGTCGCCGCCGTTGAGGTCGACGATGAACGGGGCGACGGCCTCGCCGACTTCCTCGGGCGTCAGGCCGAAGTACTGGCTCGGGCCCAGACGCATCACGTCGTCGTTGGTCGTGTCAAAGCCATTGCCGGTGATCGGAAGGAATAACGCGAGGTTGGTGAACGCAAAGTGGCTGGCCTCGATCTGCGCCACCGACGCGGCGGCGGAGAGAATGTCGGGGCTGTCGATGAACGGCGCTGCGCCCAGATACGCCCGAACGCCCGTCCCCTCCAGAACCTGCGAGACGTTGACGAAGCTAACATAGTCGGGCTGCTCGAGGCCCTGGAAGTTGGGCGACGGCCGCGCATCGGAACCCAAAACCCCGACGAGAAACTCCACGTGGTTGTTCTCGTGGCGGCGGATCTGGCGCCATTCCGCGTAGAGCTGGTCAATCCCGTGATCCGCCCGCGCGGCAGACGGCGTGCTCAGCAGCGCGCCCGCGCCGGCAGCGACGGTCACCGCGGCCGAACCCTTCAAA